>CAZUYV010000203.1:0-3627 GCA_964624435.1 uncultured Micavibrio sp.
TCGATATGCTTGGAAATAGCGGCGGGCACGACATCCTGTGTCGAGGCAGGCTGCATGGGGATATTGGTGATCAGGGGCGCGGCGGGCGCGGTGATAACTTTTCTATCGTGGCTCATGAGCGATACTTCCTAGAATTGCTGTCGCAATATCTTCAATTTCTTTTTGCTGTCCTAAAAAGACGAACTCGGCACCGGGAGATGCGGCCACTCTTTGAATTGATGTTAAATTGGCAATGCCCGCGTTTTTAAAATCTTCCATTGTCATGCCACCAAGATCTTCATGAGAGCAATGATCAAGATCATTTATATTATCGTTTGCTGTCATCTCTTACTCCCAGTCCAGCGCACCCTTTTTCCACTCGTAGATAAACCCTACGGTGAGGACGCCAAGAAACACGACCATTGACCAGAATCCGAGCATACCGATTGCACCAAGACTAACGGCCCATGGGAACAAAAAGGCGATCTCAAGATCGAAGATAATGAAAAGAATGGCGACGAGATAGTAACGGACATCGAATTTGTGCCGCGCATCATCAAACGCGTCGAACCCGCATTCATAGGCGGATAGCTTCTCGGAATCCGGCTTTTGCTTGGCGACCACCAGCGATAAAAATACGGCGGCGGCGGCGACCACGGCGGCGATCCCGATGAAGATAAGAATAGGAAGATAATTGAGTAAAAATTCGTTCGAAGCCATGGCGTTATAGATAAACCCGAGGCGGGTTTAAGTAAAGCCTCATATGGCCGTAATAAGCGGATTTTCAAAGGAATTTTGGCGCTGCTACTTGAGAATTATTCGCAAAAAACCACTTCGAAAAGTGGCGCGAGTGACGGGACTCGAACCCGCGACCCCCTCCGTGACAGGGAGGTGCTCTAACCAACTGAGCTACACCCGCAAGCGCAGGGGGTTAAATAGCCGCCCCGGCCCCTGCTGTCAAATGGTTTTCCGGCTATCTTTCGCCTATTTAAGCGGCAATCTGGGCCAAAGCGTCATTCATGGGCAATTTCAGCGATTCCGCGACCCCCTCATGGGTGATTTTACCCATAAAAACATTCAGGCCGTTCCGGAGATTCGCGTCGTCTGACAGTGCCTTTTTCCAGCCCTTGTCGGCCAGTGCTAACGCATAAGGCAAAACGGCATTGTTCAGCGCCTGGGCGGACGTCATGGGGACTGCCCCCGGCATATTGGCCACGCAGTAATGAATCACATCATCGACCGTATAGACCGGGTTGTTGTGGGTGGTGGCATGGGATGTTTCAAAACATCCACCTTGATCGATGGCAATATCAACCAGCACGGAACCGGGGCGCATCGCCTTGACCATTTCTTTTGTCACCAGTTTCGGTGCACTCGCCCCTGGGATCAGAACAGCGCCGATGACGAGGTCGGCATCGAGCACATACCGTTCGATAGAATCGCGGCTGGATTGAATCACCTGCGCACGATTGCCGAAATGGGAATCAAGAACGCGGATCTGGTCGTGATTTTTTTCAAGGATAACAACATTGGCCTGCATCCCCACCGCCATCTCTGCCGCGTGATAACCGGATACACCACCGCCAAGAACAACGACCTTCGCTGGCTCAACACCGGGCGATCCACCGATCAAACGGCCACGCCCACCAAGATGTTTCAAAAGATAGGCACCGCCCACCTGAATGGACAATCGGCCTGCAATTTCGCTCATCGGGGCCAGCAGCGGCAATCCGCGTCCACCGGCACCTGTGACTGTTTCATACGCAATTGCAATTGATTTTGAATCGATCAAGCCCTTTGCCTGCTCCATATCGGCGGCGAGATGCAGATAGGTGAAAAGAACCTGTCCTTCACGGAGCATCTTGCATTCATTTGGCTGCGGTTCCTTGACCTTGATGATCATATCCGCGCGTTTAAAAATCTCCGCGGCGGTCTTGCAGATTTCGGCGCCACTCGCGCTGTAATCGTCATCGGTATAATTAATGCCGGCGCCCGCTCCTGTTTCGATCAAGACCTGATGCCCGTGGGCCGTAAATTCCCGTACGCTGGCCGGGACCAGTCCGACACGGTGTTCCTGCGCCTTGATTTCCTTGGGTACGCCGACGATCATGATGAAACTCCTGCTCTAACTCATTGAAGTACCGAACGATATCAATTGCCATGGATTCCGTCCATACGCATCGCAGCAAGGGGGCCAAATTTGCGCCGGAAAGGCCAAATTTGGTATTCTTTATAAACAATAAGATATTCAGGGAGGCGGCCATGGCAGGGGGTAAAAAAGACGAAAAGACCAAGTCTGAAGCGCTCCTTTTCTGGGCGGCTTTTCAAAACCTTCGCGAGGTCAACCCGGCCCTTGCCACCTATGTTCAGGCCGACAATCGCTATCCCCGATTGATGATTGATTATTTTGAGCAGGCCACTGATCTGCCACCGGGGCAGACAGCGGGTGAATTGTCTTTTCAGGCTTATCAGGACCGTCATGCTGCCACAGGCGTTGTTTTTGAATCCGATAATGAAGATTTGAAACTTCAGACCCGGGATTTCTATGATGATGTTGAAAATGGCGTGATGCCTGAAATTATTGCACCAGTCGTTGTGGCCGAAACACCGGCCCCTGCCGCACAGGATTTAACCGCCCTCTTTAACGTTCCCACGACAGATGTCGACCCCGCTTTGACCGTTGCGATGAACAAAATTGAAGAAATGGCTCCCAAAAAGGATGCTATAGCCGCCAAATCTGATGCTGTCATCGTTCCTCTTTCCCTTACCACACCGGTTGCTGCCGTGTTCAAGGAAGTCGTGGAAACGCCGGTAACTATTCTAGCCCCCTTAGCTAGCCCTATATTCATTAGTGCCCCACGCGAATCCCATGTGGACGTAGCCGACCTCGCTCCATTGCAAAAACCTGAAAAAATTGCGGCCATCCCGGAATCACATGTTGAGGTTGCCGATCTGGCCCCTATTCCCGCAAAGCCCCCGCAAATCGATATGAGCAAGCTTGCTAGTTCCTTTGTAAAAGTAAGCGACCTGCCTGCGCTGGAGAAAAAACCTGCCTTTGAAGAAATGGATGTTGAACGTGGAGATTCTCTCTCGAAGTTAGTCCGCGAACATTACGGCAAGGGCCTTGGGGGCCGCAGCTATGATGATATCTACGCTGAATTGGTCGCAGTCCCGGAAAACAAAGCCCTGTTTGAACAGAATGCTAAAAAGGCAGGAAAAGATTTTGATGATTACGCGCTCTATCCCGGCGATAAAATCCTGATGCCAGTTCTCGAAAAAGCGATTGTGGCCCCTATTCCTGCGCCACGCCTGAACCGTGAGATGGCCCCGGCCTAATAAAAAAGTTCCGTTTTTCTTTTCGGCTTTTACCGCTCGTTAATACTCATCTGGCATTCTCACCCGTGAATTGCCTTCACCTTTCCACATTCTGTTGGAAATTCTGCCTTCTTTGCCCGCCAGAGTAATCATCATAAACGACCAATCATAAACTTTATGGAGTACCGAAATGACCATCGATTTGACCGAAAGCGAATTCAACGCCTGTGATTCCCACATTATTGGCATGATTCACGATCTGCAGGCCGCCCGTTCAACAACCAAGGCCGAATAACATGTTTTCTTCCAAAGGGAAAAACGACGCATAAGGCG
>CAZUYV010000204.1:0-3593 GCA_964624435.1 uncultured Micavibrio sp.
ATCAGGGATTGGGTGTCGCTATAAACGATCGTCTGGCAAGGGCGGCACGGGGTCGGTAATCGGTTCTATTACCGCGGCCTTCAAATGGCGGGCCTTGATCATCACAGGCGATTTGCCGGTATGTTCGATGGGCAGAAGATTTTTCAATTGTCTGTAGATGCTGCGCCCGTCATCGGCATTCGTCACAGTGATGCAGTAATTATATTCGCCTTCGCGGCCCCATGATTGACGCGTGTAGGACAGGCGCATGAATTCATCATCGAGATAAGTCATCATCGCCTGACCGGTATCATCATCCGTGCCGTTGCCGGAACTGCCGAAGCTGATCGTGATGTCACATTTTTCAGGCGGGACAAAAGTGGATTCAGAAACGGATGGAGGAAGGGGCTCATCACCGCCCGGAACAGCCGTCATGTCTGCCATGGCAGGAGAGGCCAAAATCATCAGTGCGGAAGTGAGAAGAAAACGACGCATAAGATGATTCTAGGCCTATTCGCCCGTAATGCAACCTTTCCCTTCTACAGACTTGCCATATCAATGACGAAGCGGTATTTCACATCGCTTTTCAGCAGGCGTTCATAGGCTTCGTTGATCTGGTCAGGGCGGATCAGTTCGATTTCCGAGACAATGTTGTGCTTGGCACAAAAATCGAGCATTTCCTGTGTTTCGGGGATGCCGCCGATGGAGGAGCCTGCGAGGCTCACCCGCTTTCCGGCGAGGGAGAAAATATTGACCGGAACGGCTTCGGAAGGAAGACCCACCTGCGTCAAGGTGCAATCGCGTTTGAGGAGCGCGAGATATTCGCCGATATCGTGATTGGCGGAAACAGTATCGAGAATGAAATCGAAGCTGTCTTTTTCCTTTGCCATCGCATCCTTGTCTTTCGAAATCACGACATGATGCGCCCCAAGTTTTTTGGCATCTTCCACTTTGGAAGGCGATGTTGTGAACACAGTCACATCCGCGCCAAGGGCGGCGGCGAATTTCACGCCCATATGACCGAGGCCACCAAGGCCCACAATACCGACTTTCTGGCCGGGGCCAACCTTCCAGTGTTTCAACGGAGAGTAGGTTGTAATGCCTGCGCATAGAAGTGGGGCGGCGCCAGCAGGATCAAGATTGTCTGCAATCTTCAAAACAAAATGTTCATCGACCACGACGGATTTTGAATAGCCGCCTTGTACAAGGCCGCCATGTTTTTTATCTTCGGCATTGTAAGTGGGGGTGAAACCGTTGTGGCAATATTGCTCTTCCCCTTTGTTACAGCTTGGGCAGTTGCGGCAGGAATCAACCATGACACCAACACCGACATAATCGCCTTCTTTAAAATTCTTTACATCCGAACCGACAGCGGTGACACGCCCGACGATTTCATGGCCCGGCACCATGGGGTAGAGAGAGCCACCCCATTCATTGCGCGCCTGATGCAGATCGGAATGGCAGATGCCGGAATGGGTAATGTCCAAGGCGACATCTTTTGGGCCGGGGTCGCGGCGATCAAACGTGAAGGGTGCGAGGGGCGAGGTGGCGTTCTGGGCGGCGTAACCTTTGGTGGCGGGCATGGGAATATCCTTTTTTGCTCAATCTTTCGGGTAATGTAGGATCTTTCAGGGAAAGTTCAACGATCAATTTGGTTGTGTTTCCCACTCCGGCAGCGGAAACAGGCGGTCATAGGCCCAGTTAAAGGCATAGGCATAGATCATATAGAAAAGCGCAAAGGAGATATCCATCACGAACGCATCCCACAGAGATATTTTAAGATACCAGGCGATGAAGGGTATCAGCACAATCAGCAGGCCAACTTCGAAGAACACGGCATGATAGACGCGGACCAAACCATTCTTTTCGGTTGTGCCAGCCATTCGTTGCCGGACCAGATCAAACACATAGTTGTAAATGAAATTCCAAGCGGTCGCGATTGTCGCACTCACCAAACTGACAATACCAATATCATGCATGGGCATGTGAAATACCCATGTCCCAAGTGGTATGACAAGCAAAAGGCCGATGATTTCAAAGCTGATGGCGTGACGGATACGGTCGCTGACAGAGCGCATTTTTAACCTCCAAATATTCAGGCCGTCCTGAACAAGTTTGCCCGATATGGGGAGGTCGTCCTCGCGGTTGGTTTATAATAGTGAATAAGGGGGATGGCAATTGTTTTGCCCTCCACGATAACAACGCCGCAGAGAGGGGCTGCGACGTTGTCTTTATCGAATGGGCGTGAGGATTATGAGGGATATAATCCGCAAACCGGGAAACGTGACCTGTAGGCCCCATTCCCTGCCAGCTGTGCGACGCGATAGAATTCGCCAAGCGGGCCCATTCTTGTTTTCCCAGGCTGTGAAACCTCTGACCTTGTTCCATTCGCCGGTGTGGTACTCTTCCTTCCACTGACACCCAGCCATTTTTTCATGGCGTGGCCAGCTTTGGTCACGAGTTCAACCATCAGAACCTCCCTGGTTCTTTATTTGTGGCGGCATTTATTACCGCTCATCGTTAACCCCAATCTAATGTAAAAAAGCATATCTGTCAACAACAAAACGCATAACTCGTTGTAATAACTAATTCTATAGTTGATTTTATATTTACTTACTTCGAATACAGTAAACAATATTAGTATTTATATTTGATTTCTACATCAATACTGTAATTCTATAGTTGAAGCCGGTTGATTTGGACTTGGAATACAATATTCCCCCTGCGAGGGTTTCACAGGGGGCTAAAACGCGAATTGAATCAGGTTATTACGCTTTGAAATCGGAGAGCATCATCATCTGCGCCGGGCTTAAAGCCAGCTTATTGTACAGAGATGGTGGAAAAATTTGCCAAGTATTTTGCGCAGCCGATGGTTCCGAGCCTGCGATTCGCACCATCGAAGATGGTTTGCCGGGATTTTCGAAGCTCATGAGGCTCGCCAAGCGGTTAAACGGGTCCTGATCATCCATGATGACCTGTTGTGAGGCTTTTTGAACAGGGGTGGCCGCGCTGGCCGTGCGCAAAACAGTGTCTGGTTCTGTTTTCATCGCAACCTGTGTCGTGCTATCGCCGCCATCGAATTTGCGATCGAAGTAAGCATAGATTTGTTTGAGCGAGCGGGGCTGGCCCGTCGATTGATCATAGAAAACATTGCGGTTTGAACGTGCTTCGCGCGGGAACAAGTCGGCGCCAACCATATTGGGGCTTTTCTTCATCGCATTCAAAAAGCCCGAGGCACCGCCGGCACCGAGAAAGTGCGCCATGTAAAGTTCAGTAGAGCCGATATCGCCGCCGACATTTTCTTTGAGTTGATTGTAGTTGCCCGCCGCAAATTCCGCAGCCATGTAAGAGGCGATTTCAGGATCTTTGCGCAGGTTGAGAATTTCTTTTTTAACCTTGGCACTGCTGACATTGCCGTTGTTGTCGATTTTATCAGCATATTTTTCGAGGCCGTATTTGTCCCCGAACTGGTTGACCATGGAAAGCCATGTTTTGTCGATAAACTGATAGAGGCCGGTGGCGGAGCTGGTCTTGGCCTTGGCGTTGGTGTTAAAGCCGCTCTCTACGGCAGCCTTTTCCAGCATATAGGAAAAATTGACCCCGGTAGCGGCCGA
>CAZUYV010000205.1:0-3539 GCA_964624435.1 uncultured Micavibrio sp.
CCAAGCGCCCTTTCCTGGAGGCAAGGTCTTCTATTATTAAGGAAATCCGCCGTTTTTTCGATGATCAGGGCTTTCTGGAGGTCGAAACCCCCATCCTGCAGATATGTCCCGTTATTGATGCCCATATCAGGGCTTTTGGCACGGATTTGCGCGGTGTGGATGGGGAGGTTTCAAACCGCCTCTATCTCCATACCAGTCCTGAATTTGCCATGAAAAAACTGATGGTTGCGGGGCTGCCCAAGATTTACCAAATCTGCCACGTGTTCCGGAATGGGGAGGACACGGCCCGCCATTCCCCGGAATTCACCATGATTGAATGGTATAGGACGCAGGCCGATTACACCCAGATCATGGATGATTGCGAAGGCCTGCTTCGAGCCGCCGCGACCAAGGCAGGTGTGCAAAAATTCCGGTTCAAGGATCAGGAATGCGATCCATTTGCGGTTTTTGAACGAATCACAGTGCGGGATGCCTTCGTCAAATATGCCGGGTTTGATCTGGCTGATTATCTGGAAGATACGAATGAGTTCCGCGAGAAGATACGTGGTATTGGAATCCGTGCCGCCGACGACGATCAATGGGATGATTTATTCTTTCGGGTTATGGACTCCAAGATCGAACCGCTATTGGGTTTTGGTCGCCCGACCTTCATCTGTGATTACCCGATTGCGATGGCATCATTATCCGCACCCAAAAAAGACGATCCGCGTTTTGCAGAGCGGTTTGAGCTGTATGTCTGCGGCCTCGAACTCGCGAACGCCTTTACCGAACTGACTGATGCCAGTGAGCAGCGCAGGCGTTATCATATCGAGATGGAAATTAAACAGCGCCTCTATGGTGAGACCTATCCCCTCGATGAAGATTTCATTGCCGCGCTTGAATATGGCATGCCACCCAGCGGTGGGATTGCGCTTGGTATAGACCGCTTGATCATGCTGGCAACGGGTGCAAAGGATATTGATCAAGTTCTGTGGGCAGGAAAACCGCGGTAATCCGCCGGATTTGATTCGGCTCCCGGTTCGGGGTAAGGTCTATTCATGCGTTTTTTCTTTTGGTTGATAGCGGCTCTGCTGGCCGCACCGGTCAACGTTTATGCGTCCATGCCATCCTGCACGGAAGAGGTGCAACGCGGTGTCGCCAGCTGGTATGGCCCCGGTTTCGAAGGCGCCCTCACAAAAAGCGAAGAAGTATTCGATGGGCGTCAGTTTTCGGCGGCGCACCCCAGCCTGCCATTCGGCACTATTCTGAAGGTCAATAATTTGCGGAATGGGCGCAGTGTTTTTGTCCGCGTGAATGATCGCGGCGGCTTTGCCAAAACACGAGTTATAGATTTGAGTGAAGCTGCGGCAGCGCAGCTCGATATGATCGATGACGGCACGGCTGCCGTTTCCATTTATCGCTGCCACCTCTAATCAATCATTGTAATTGTCATTGGCCGGTTGAGGCGGGCAGGCATTGCGCTTGACGTTTACGGGATAGGCGGTGACTACATCATCGCGTTCACGGTCCAAAACCACCCGCACCTTTACGCCATCCTTCGTCTGTTCGGATACGTAATACCCGTTTTTCTGCTTCTTCCAATCGACATTGTCATTGGCGGCCATGGTTTGAATGGTCTCAATGATCTCTTCATTGTTCCATTCTTTCGGGAATTCGGATTTGCAAGCTTTGCCGGTACCGAATTTATGGCCTCCACCTGTTTTATCGCCATGAAGAATATGGGTTTGCCGTTGTTCCGAAATACGGACATCACCGTTATGGGCCGTAAAGTCAAACCAGTCCTTGAGGGAGGCAAAGCCACCTGTCATCAGGAAGATGATGATAATAAGGAGAAGGCCTTTGCGGGTTTTGAACATCTGTTAAGAGATAAACGCTTCAACCCGGAGCGATGTTCCTTCGACAGCGATGACCTTTACCTTGCTGCCGGCTGTCAAATCATGCGCCGATACGATTTTCCAGCGGGTGTCGTCAATATGAAGCTCACCTGCGCCGTTAACGATATCTTTGGTCAGGGTGAAGTGACGCCCGACAATTTGTTCACCACGGCGATTGATGGTGCTTGTCGGCCCGTCCTTATGATTTTTTTTGCGATAGGCCAGCCAGCCCGTCACAAGGACAAGAGACGTCACGCCCCAGATGAGCAATAACATCGCTTCGGATAATCCCGGGAAGGCAAGGCTGATAAAACCGACGAGTATGGCTGCAATACCGGGCCAGAGCAGAATCGTGCTTGGGGCAAAAATCTCCAGAATAATCAGGCCAGCGCCAAAAGCGATCCAGTACCAGTAAGGAAACGCGGTAAGAAGTTGTTCCATGGCTTATCCTTTCTTACCGGTGATATCCTGGACAAGGTCCGTAATGCCAGCAATCGATCCCATCACGCCTGTTGTCTCCAACGGCATAAAGACTGTTTTCTGGTTTGGCGATTTCGCAAATTCTTTCAGCGCATCGACATATTTCAATGCGACGAAGTAGTTGATGGCCTGTACGTTTCCACCAGCGATGGAGTTCGAGACCATATCGGTTGCGCGGGCTTCGGCTTCGGCGGCGCGTTCGCGGGCCTCCGCGTCGCGGAAGGCGGCTTCTTTCTTTCCTTCGGCTTCCAGCACCGCAGCTTGTTTCTCACCCTCAGCCCGCAGGATAGCCGCTTCACGCTGACCTTGTGCTTCCAGAACTGTTGCACGCTTATCGCGTTCCGCCTTCATCTGGCGGGCCATGGAATCAACGAGGTCACGTGGCGGGGCAATGTCTTTAATTTCTATGCGGGTAACCTTGATGCCCCATGGCGCGGTGGCATCATCAACGATGGTGAGCAAACGCGCGTTGATCTGATCACGTTCAGACAAAAGTTCATCGAGCGTCATGGACCCCATAACGGTACGGAGGTTGGTCATGGTGAGGTTCAGGATGGCATTTTCCAGACCTTGCACTTCATAGGCGGCCTTGGCTGAATTGAGAACCTGATAGAAGACAACGCCGTCCACGCGGACGAGGGCGTTATCCTTGGTGATCACTTCCTGCGAGGGAACATCGAGCACGGTTTCCATCATATTGATTCGTGCGCCGACGGCATCGATAACTGGGATAATAAAATTCAGGCCGGGGTGAAGCGTATGCGTATAGCGGCCAAAACGTTCAACGGTGTATTCCATCCCCTGTGGAACGGCCTTTACGCCCTTGAAGACGATGACGATAAACAAAATGGCGATGATCGGTAATAGGACTTCCATAAAAATTCTCCCGTGCCAGTGATTGGTACGGGAGAATATACGGCAGTTTGATTATTGTGCCAAGGACTTACCGGCAGAGCGGAGGTCGGCGAACGCCTCATCCATACGGGCAACAAGGCCTTTTTCACCGACCCGCAGCCATTCGCGAGGATCGTACTGTTTCTTGTAGGGCGTACCGTTGTCTGGGTCGATCTGGTAAGCAAAGGCCCGCTCGTTGGCGGCGACATAATTCCCGATTGCATTAGCAAAAGCGAATTGTGTGTCGGTGTCGATGTTCATCTTGAACACGCCATAGCCAAGGGATTCCGT
>CAZUYV010000206.1:0-3508 GCA_964624435.1 uncultured Micavibrio sp.
AAGTTTTATATAAAGATCAGGTTGTTTCTGCGGTTTGATATTGGCAACCCACGCCACAAACGGGCGCGGCCATAAAAACGGCACGACGGTAAGATCAACCGAGTTCGGCACAAAGATTTGCGATTTTACCGGAACGCGGTTTAAAAATTCAGGATTCAACGATGTCACGCCGCTTACGTATTTATAGCCGCGATGGTTGGAAACATTGGCCAATCCCTGCTTGATGCAACGAAGGAAGGAAACGATTCCCTTGCGCGGATTATCACGATAGCTGAACGGTTTTGTGTCGCTGACATGCGAAATGGCAAAGACCAGCGGGATGTTGCGCTCCGCGATGTTTTTTGCGGCCCTGTAAAGATAGTATTTATTGAAGCGCCAGTAAACGATGTCGGGATTGAATGCCAGAACCTTCGCCGCGATATCATCGCCGTTGCTCGCGCATGGTTCCACCTTGTACGACACGCCATAATCGCCGCCTTTGCCGGACGGGGCGACATAAAGAACGTCATGGCCGCGCGCCTTGAGCCCGCGTGCGATATTGTCGCATTGCATCTCGCTGCCGCCCAAGACATCTTTTGGATGGCGGTTGACGATGGCAATTTTCATCAGAAATTCCTTACTTATCTAAACTTTCAGCGCTTCGTCGATCAGTTTCGCCTGTTCCGCTTGATGGCGGGCGAGAAGACCCGTTGCCGGAGCGGCAGCATCAATGCGGCCAACATAGCGCGGACGGCCCGCCTTATGCTTGGCTTCGAGCATCGAGGCCTCGATACGGCGATCAACGAAATGCCAGTAACCCTGGTTCTGCGGCTCTTCCTGACACCAGATGATTTCGGCGTTCGGATATTGTTTGAACTCTTCGGCCAGCGTCTTGTGCGGGAACGGGTACAATTGTTCAACGCGCAGGATCATGATGTTGTCGATCTTACGTTCGCGGCGTTCGGCCAGCAGGTCATAGTAAACCTTACCGGTGCAGAGGATAACACGCTTGATGTTTGCCGGTTTAACCAGGCTTTCACGATCGGTATCCCAAAGGACGCGGTGGAAGCTGGTACCTTCGGCAAAATCAGCGAGGTCCGATACCGCGAGTTTGTGACGCAGCAGAGATTTTGGCGTCATCATGATCAGCGGCTTGCGGAAATCGCGGCACAGCTGGCGGCGGAGAATGTGATAGTAGTTCGCCGGTGTCGTGCAGTTTGCAATTTGCCAGTTGTCTTCGGCGCAGGATTGCAGGAAGCGTTCAGGACGAGCGGAGGAGTGTTCCGGCCCCTGCCCTTCAGACCCGTGCGGCAACAGCATCACAAGGCCCGACATACGCAGCCATTTCGATTCAGCGGATGAGATGAACTGGTCGATGATCATCTGCGCGCCGTTCACGAAATCACCGAACTGCGCCTCCCACAATGTCAGCGTGCGTGGTTCAGCCAACGAGTAACCGTATTCGAAGCCAAGCACGGCGAGTTCGGAGAGAGGCGAGTCATGCGCTTCGAACCGTGGCTGGTTTGGCGCAACATGTTGAAGCGCGATATGTTTGTCTTCGTTGTTTTGATCATAGATGATGCAATGACGTTGCGAGAATGTGCCACGTCCGACATCTTCGCCCGACAGGCGGATCGCATAACCATCCTGCAACAGCGAACCAAAAGCCAAAGCTTCGCCAGTGGCCCAGTCGATTTCTTTCCCGGTTTCAAACATCTTCTTCTTGGTTTCGAGAAGACGGACTATTTTCGGGTTGGCGGCAAAGCCCGCCGGGATGGATGTCAGGACATTGCCAAGATCCTTGAGGCGCGATGTCGGAACGGCGGTGTCACCACGGCGATCATCACCATAGGCAACCTTCATCCCGGTCCATTTGCCTTCGAGATAGTCGGCCTTGTTGGGTTTATAGCTCTTGGTCGCTTCGAAGGCGCTTTCGAGATATTTGTTGAACTCATCAATCTGCGCTTGCGCTTCGGCTTCGGTAATAACGCTTTCAGCGATCAATGCTTTTGTATAGAGGTCGCGTGTCGTCGGCTGATCCTTGATTTTTTTGTACATCAAAGGCTGCGTGAACGCTGGTTCATCCCCTTCGTTGTGACCGTAGCGGCGGTAGCAGAACATATCGATAACAACGTCTTTTTTGAATTCCTGACGGAATTCCATCGCGATGCGGGCCACATGGACGACAGCTTCCGGATCATCACCATTCACATGGAAGATTGGCGCCGAAAGCATTTTCGCAACGTCCGTGCAGTATGGACCGGAGCGACCGAATTTCGGCATTGTGGTAAAACCGATCTGGTTGTTGATCACGATATGCATCGTTCCACCAACGCGGTAGCCCGGCAGTTCGGACATCATCAATGTTTCAGGGATGATCCCCTGCCCTGCGAACGCGGCATCACCATGCAGCAACAGCGGCAGGACCTTGTTCCCATCCTTATCGCCACGTTGAATTTGTTTCGCACGGACCTTACCGATGACAACCGGGTCCACCAGTTCAAGGTGCGACGGGTTGGCAGTCAGCGACAGGTGGATGGTGTGGCCGTCAAAGTCGCGATCAGAGCTTGTACCAAGGTGGTATTTCACATCGCCTGACCCCTGCACATCATCCGGCACAGCAGAGATGCCCTGGAATTCCGAGAACACAGCCGTGAAAGGCTTGCCCATCACGTTGGTGAGGACGTTGAGGCGGCCACGGTGGGCCATCCCGACAACGATTTCTTCAAGGCCCATCTGGCCACCGCGTTTCATGATCTGTTCGATGCAGGGGATCAGCGATTCACCGCCGTCCAGACCAAAACGTTTTGTCCCGACATATTTGGTATGCAGGAATTTTTCAAACATCTCCGCCGCAACAAGCCGTTGCAGGATCGCGCGTTTGCCATTGACGGTGAAATCCGTCTGGTTGCGCGGGCCTTCGATGCGCTCTTGAATCCATTGCTTTTCACCGGGGTCGGTCATGTGCAGATATTCAACGCCGATATGGCCGCAGTAAGTCGATTTCAGGATATCGAGAATTTGCGCCAACGTGGCGTATTCAAGGCCCAGCACGCCATTGATGAAAATGGAACGGTCGTAATCGGCATTGGTGAAGCCGTAATGACCGGGATCAAGTTCCGGGTGATGATCGATTGGTTTCAGGCCAAGTGGATCGAGTTCGCAGAGCAGATGTCCACGGGCGCGGTAAGCGCGGATCAGCATCAACGCGCGAATGGAATCGAGTGCGGCCTGACGGGCATCGCCGGTAGCTGGTGCAGAGGATGGCGCAGATGTTGCGGCAGCCGAAGCGCTGTTGCCGTTGGCGGCATCAAAGCCATTTCCATCGCGGCGGTTTTCAAGAGGTGTCCAGCTGGCGCCATGCAGTTCGCGCAGGATGGTGATTTCCTTGTCATTCAGCGTGATGAAGAAATCCTTCCAGCTGCGGTCAACACTGCCGGGGTTTTTCAAATAGCTGGAATACAGGTGGGCGATATATTCGCCGTTGGCACCGGTGAGGAAGGACAGATTTTCGGACATTTCTCTATTA
>CAZUYV010000207.1:0-3481 GCA_964624435.1 uncultured Micavibrio sp.
TGGGAATCCCTTATATAGAGGTGCCATCGCTCCAGCGGGAAATTAACGTATCCATGGACATCAAGGCCGTTCTGGAACTGCGCCGCATCTTAAAAGAACAAAACCTCGACTTGTTAACCTGCCATTCCTCCAAGGCTGGTTTGGTTGGCCGGATCGCCGCCAAGACGCTCGGCTTGCCCGTTGTCTTTACCGCCCATAACTGGACATTCGGGGAAGGGGGTTCGAAAAAAATGCGCCCGATTTACTGGTTCATGGAATGGCTAGGGGGCACACTGGGGGATCATACGATCACGGTCAGCGATTATGGACGGCATCAGGCATTGAATGCCTATGTCACGCTCCCGGAAAAAATCACTGCCATCAATAACGGAATGCCGGATCGCCCGGCTCATGACCATACACCGCAAAACCCGGCGCGTTTAATCATGGTCGCCCGTATAGGCTGGCCCAAGGATCATGCGCTCCTCATCAAGGCGCTGGCGAAATGCAAAGACCTTGGCTGGACACTCGATCTCGTCGGCGGCGGCGATAATTCTGAACTCAAAAATTTAACGGAGAGAATGGGCCTGACAGACCGCATTCGTTTCTTGGGCGAGCGCAATGACGTTGCCGACCTTCTCGAAAACCATGCTGATATATTTCTGCTTATCAGCCAGTGGGAAGGATTCCCGCTCAGCACGCTAGAGGCTATGCGTGCCAGCCTTCCTGTCATCGTCAGCGATGCTGGCGGCTCGCGTGAAGCGATTGAAAACGGCATCACGGGCTATGTCATCCCGGTTGGCGGCGGCAAGCATTTGATCAAGGCCCTGCGCAACCTCCTGACCGACACCGTCAAACAAAAAGATATGGGCCGGGCTGGACGTGAATTGTTTGAAAAGAATTTCACTTTCGAGACAATGGCACGTAAGACGCTGGACGTTTACAAGCATGTTCTGGCGGGAGGATAAGATATGGCCATTCTGATCACAGGCGGTGCAGGCTATATCGGGGCGCAAACTGTTTATGCGTTCCTTGATGCGGGCCACAAAGACATCGTGGTGGTTGATAGTCTTGTATCCGGTTTTGAATCGAACCTGCCCAAGGATATAAAATTTTATAAGGGCGATTTGCGTGATGATGATTTCATGCGCAGCGTTTTTTCCGACAACAAGATCGATACCGTCATCCATATTGCGGGATCGACGGTCGTTTCGGAATCCGTCGCCAATCCCTTGAAATACTACCTGAACAACACGGACAACACCCGCCTGTTGCTGGATCATTCCGTCAAACACGGCGTAAAGAATTTTATCTTTTCCTCCACCGCCGCCGTTTATGGCAGCAACCCGCTGGAATTGATGAAGGAAGAATATCCGCCCGCACCGGAAACGCCTTACGCATCCTCCAAGCTGATGGCGGAAAAAATGCTGGAAGATACATCGGCGACGCATGGCCTCAACTATATCATTCTGCGTTATTTCAATGTGTCGGGCGCGGACCCCAAAGGCCGCACCGGGCAGAACACAAAAAATGCCACGCATCTGATCAAGGTGATTTGTGAAGCCGCCGCAGGCCGCCGTGATAATGTAAAAGTCTACGGCACAGATTACAAAACCAAGGATGGTAGCGGTGTCCGCGATTTCATTCATGTCGCGGATGTTGGCACTGCGCATGTAGCGTGTTTCGATTATCTGGGTAAGGGCGGTGCAAACCGAATTTTTAATGTTGGGTACGGCACAGGCTATTCCGTCCTGGAAACCATCGCGATGGTTGAAAAGATTACAGGCACAAAATTGAAGGTCGATCTGGAACCGCGCCGCGCCGGTGATATCGGCGCGCTGACCGCTGATTCCACCGAACTACAAAAGGCGACAGGCTGGAAACCCCGGCATGCCAATCTTGAAGAAATCATTTCTTCGGCCCTGACATGGGAAAAGAATTTAAAATGAGCAAGGCCTTTACCAAAGAAGGCGATGGTGAAGACAATATCGATGACGACCTCGATGACCTTCCTGATGAACTACCCGCTGGCCAAAAAAACCTGATGACACCCCCGGGCTATGAAATGCTCCGCAAGGAACTGGACTGGCTGCTCCGTGATGAACGCCCGAAAATTACCGAGATTGTGTCCTGGGCCGCTGGTAATGGCGATCGGTCTGAAAACGGCGATTATCTTTACAATAAGAAACGCCTGCGCGAAATTGATCGCCGTATCCGTTATCTCACCAAGCGCACGGAAAGCGCGGAGGTTGTTGATCCAAAACGCCAGCAGGGAATCGAGCAGATTTTCTTTGGCGCAACCGTCACGTATGTCCGCGCCGATAATTCTGAACTTACTGTGCAACTGGTGGGGGTGGATGAAGCCGATCTCGACAAAGGCAAGATCAACTGGTTGTCACCCGTTGCCCGCGCCTTGATGAAGGCCCGCGTTGGTGATGAAGTTGATGTCCGCACAGAAGCGGGGACCGAGACCATCGAAGTCCTCAACATTCAATACATTGTTAATGAAACCTGATTATCCGCCGCTTATTGCCATAAAA
Source organism: uncultured Micavibrio sp. (assembly GCA_964624435.1). GTDB lineage: Bacteria > Pseudomonadota > Alphaproteobacteria > Micavibrionales > Micavibrionaceae > Micavibrio_A. The sequence continues at coordinate 2,520 of CAZUYV010000207.1, forward strand.
TTCGCAGATTTGCGCCTCTTCCGCCGTTAACCGTTTATAGCCAATTTCCTGATACAATTTGACGCAAGGGACCATTCCCACTTATCCTAAAAGGGTAGGATTTTCACCACGTTAACATCCAGGGCATCCGCCACTTATGCTTAAAAAACTATCCATCGAACAGTTCGTTATCATCGATAAGTTGGAACTCGATTTCCAGTCCGGTCTGACCATCCTGACCGGGGAAACCGGGGCCGGTAAATCGATCCTGCTCGATGCAATGGGGCTTATTCTTGGTGAACCCTCACAACCGGATTCCATCCGCACAGGGTCGGATCATTCAACGTTTAACGCTGTCTTTGGTCCACCGGAAGGGCACCCTGTCTGGAAATTCCTGATTGATAGCGGCGTAATCACATCCGCCCAAACCGAATTCGTTATTCACCGCGTCATCACGCCCACGGGCGGCGACACAATCAAGGTCAGCGATAAAACTGTAGAACTCGATCTCCTCAAAAAGATCGGAACCTTCCTCGTTGAAATTCACGGCCAGTTTGCAAACCAAAGCTTGCTGGACCCGGCAAACCAATTGACTCTGCTCGACCTGTCCGGAGGGTTTCCACCGGAAGTGTTCAAGAATGTTGCCGATGCACTCTATGATGTGCGCCGTTACGCCAAGGAACTGGAAGAAGAAGATTTGTTCCTCGCCAATCACAAACGCGATACCCCAAAGATTGAAGAAGTCGTTGGTCGCTTCGAAAAATTGGGCATGCGCGAAGGATTCATCAATGACGCTACGGCTGAATACAACAAACTGCTGATCGCGAAGGAAACCTCCGAAGCGTTCCAGAGTATTCTGGCACAACTGATCGCCGCCAATGGAGTGGTGATGGGACTTTCCGCCGCGAACAATACACTGTCCCGCAACTCCAATCTCGAAGCCGAGAAGATGGAAAAACTGGCGGACCATTTGAAAGTCGCGC
>CAZUYV010000208.1:0-3477 GCA_964624435.1 uncultured Micavibrio sp.
GAGGGCGCAAAAAAATGCCCCGGAAGAAGGTGCCGGAAAACGCGCGCGCATGTTCTTTGATAATGGCGAACTGACGGAAGAATTGCTGTCTGACTCACTCGCCATGCGCGATTATAAATTTGTGGTGGAATCTCTGGCGCTTCTGGCCGGGACGAAAATTGCGGTTATCGAGAAAGTGCTCGATGTAAAAGCCCCCAAATCCATCTGCGCGATCTGCTGGAAGGCGAAACTCTCCATGCGCTTCGCGCTTCAGTTGCAACAAACGATGGGGAAGGTTCCCACATCCTCGCTTATCTATCCACGCGGTGGCACGGGGTATCCGTTCACCAAAGACGAATTGGAATGGCAGTTGGATTTTATTGGGGCTGATTAATATCCGCCGGGCGCAGGCTTTCTGCTAAGGAAAGCATCAATATCTTTGCTATTGATGCGGACATGAAGGCCTTTGTTGTCTTGCTCAACAGTGGCGATAGTGTTGTTAAAATAATCAAAGAGCTTTTTTTTGTGGTCGGAATAAGTGGTCGCTATATTTAGCAAAAATCCTGTTTCTATTCTTTCAATACGAAAAGACGCCGTGGTCTCTGTACGAACAGCGACCGATAAGAACTTGTCTTGCAATCTATCTATAATCTCAATATCGGAACGAATTTCAATTTTATTGGGCATGTTACATTATTCTCTTATCAGATATTAAGGCTGTTTAGGTTCTAATGGGGTGATCAGGATTTCCTGAATTTTATCTCTGGGAATGAAAATATTCAGGCTTGTTTCGTTGGCAGAAACAGTAGCGCCGGCCTTAGAATAAACGTGGGAGAGGCTTTCCATCGCAAGGTCATAGTCGGTTTCGTATCGTGGAATTATTTCATATTTGTTTCCGCGATTATTTTCTACGGTTATCGTTGGAAGGTCCATGATGAATGTTACGCCTTCTGCATCCAATGCCGTATCAACGTTATAATCGGGCATTTCTTGATACGGAATGTTGCGAAGGGCAATGCGACGGAAACGCTTGCTCAGATCCTTGATAAATTCCATATCACGCAGGATATCCAACATCATTGACGTTGCGATGTCATATGAATCTTTATTGTCATTGTCGGCGGAATTATCAGACACCAATTAATTCCAGAACTTGGGGGCTGGTGCTTTGTCCAATTTGTCCAGCATGGCATCCGTTTCCATGGCGGTGGCAAGCGTCATATACTCACCGCAGAAAATTTCCTGCTGTTTCTGAATTTCAGTTGCCCGCGCGGCCAGTTCTTCGACGGTTTTGCTGTTCAAGGCATGTTCAAACATATCTGATAACGATGCGCCTTTATCCTGGATAGCCTTTGCATCATATCCATTAATTGTCGCGATAATATGAAAGGTATTCGTCATATTCTCGTGCGCTTTGTGATCTTCCAGAAGCTGGGCTTTCAATTCATCATATTTTGCAGACATATCATAAACTTCTCATTTAATCGCGGAATGGCAATAGGTATAGCTTCATTATTGTATTATGTCAATACATAAAATCTTAATCAACCTTGTGCTGTTATGCGGCAATGATAGACTCTTCGTCAATGGATTCACGAATTAACCAATAAGGATTAACACTATGGCACGGGCTAAAATTGGACTGGTTGGGGCAGGGATGATCGGCGGTACGCTGGCACACCTCGCAGGGCTAAAAGAACTGGGCGACATCGTCCTCGTCGATATCGCCGAAGGCATTCCACAAGGGAAGGGCCTTGATCTGGCCGAAAGCTCACCGGTTGAAATGTTCGATGCGAAATATACAGGTTCCAACTCCTATGAAGCGTTGGAAGGTTCTGACGTTGTCATCGTCACCGCTGGCGTTCCGCGCAAACCGGGCATGTCCCGCGATGATTTGATCGGCATCAATTCCGGCATTATCAAAACGGCTGGTGAAGGCATCAAAAAATATGCGCCGAATGCCTTTGTGATCGTGATCACAAACCCGCTCGATGCGATGGTATCGGTTATGCAGGAAGTGACGGGATTTGATCCGAAAAAAGTTGTCGGCATGGCCGGCGTTCTCGACTCTGCCCGTTTCCGCTACTTCCTCGCTGAAGAATTCAATGTCTCGGTTGAAGACGTCACCGCCTTCGTTCTCGGCGGCCATGGCGACACGATGGTGCCGCTCACACGCTATTCGACCGTTGCAGGCATTCCTTTGCCGGACCTCGTCAAGATGGGTTGGACGACACAAGAGAAACTGGACAAGATCGTTCAGCGCACCCGTGATGGCGGCGCCGAAATCGTGGCTTTGCTGAAAACAGGCTCTGCTTACTACGCACCGGCGTCCTCTGCCATCGCGATGGCTGAAAGCTATTTGAAAGACAAAAAACGCGTCATGCCTTGTGCCGCCAAACTCAATGGCGAATATGGCGTGAAGGGCCTTTATATCGGCGTGCCGGTGATCATCGGTAAAAACGGCGTGGAAAAAATCATCAATGTCGAACTGAATGCGGAAGAACAGAAAATGTTCGATCATTCGGTCGCGGCCGTAAAAGACCTTGTTGCCGCCGCGCAAAAAGTCGCCGCGTAATCGCAAAAGATACAAAACAAGAAGGCCCGGTCATCCGGGCCTTTTTTGTTAGGAAATTTTGAAGGTGGGGATAGCGATTGGAATGGCCGGGGCCTGGATGCCTTTGACCTCGCCGATCGTTTCCGTTGGGTCCTGGTCATACTGGTCGCCCACATCGATCTTCATACGGCGGCTGTCATGCGCGGCGGCGCGCGGCCGATAAACGCAAACCATGCCAGTGCAGTCGACCTCGTCTGGGTTCAGGAAATTTTCGATCTTCGCAACCTTCACCGGGTCATACGCAAAGCCGATCTTGTCGTGGGCGCGCACGCCGGACCGTTCAATCAATCGGTCGAGCAAGTCTTTCTTGGCGGCGTACTCTTCGGGATCGGTAATATCTTCCAGTTCCTTTTGCGCGCGCAAGATACGGGCAAGGCGGTTGTTGAGCAGGCGGGCGGTTTCCGCGCTGACATCCTCTCCCTCATAAATATACTCCGCATCGGCAATCTGTTCATCCTTGGATTTGTGTCCAAAGGTGCCCGACAAAGACGATGGGGTTGCTACGGCACGCTGCGCCCATTGCTGGATCAACACCAGTGTCAGGCCCAGCGCCGCCATGCTTTCGGCCAGCGCCTTGATGCCGTTTGGATCTTTTTCATGGTGATGTGTGTGGTAACGGTTATTGCGGGCGCGGTTGTTGGTGATGATTTTGCCCGTGCCTGTCGTGATGGTGTTGTCATCGCTGTCATTATAGGCGGCATTGTCGAGCGCGATTTCGCCTTGCTGGAAGGTGGCAAAATCTTCTTTATCTTTTCGTGCCAGAACCCGCGCCAATTCTTTGGTGGTAACGGTTTCGGCCTCGCGTTCTATCGACGCTTTATCCCTGTTTTGCATGCTCGCATCCTATCAGAAATGCAGGGCAGATGCAAATTTTTCACATAACT
>CAZUYV010000209.1:0-3454 GCA_964624435.1 uncultured Micavibrio sp.
TCATCAATCGCGAGGAAGCCGATATTGTGACGGTTGTCCTGATATTCTTTGCCTGGATTGCCAAGCCCGACCAAGATCCACATGGGCTCGAATTCTTTTTCAGATGGTTTAAAAATGGAAAAGAGGCGGGAAAGCATATGAATGTCCTCCCGCCCCTTCTGAAATGGTTATTTCTTTTCTTCTTCTTTAGGCGCAGCAGCGGCAGCTTCTTCCGAAGCAACAGTTGCGGCATCTGCCTTGGCAGCGGCTTCAGCATCTTCTTCTTCAAGAAGCTTGCGAGGAGCGGCAATCGTAGCAACTGTGAAATCACGGTCGCTTGCGGATTTTGCACCGGCTGGCAGTTTGATGTTGCTGAGTTTAACAGCATCGCCGATTTCAAGACCTTCAAGGTCCACTTCAACGAATTCAGCAATGGCCGTGGCCAGGGACACCAGTTCGAGATCGTGTTTAACGATGTTCAACGTACCGCCGGCCTTCAGGCCTGGGCATTTCTCTTCATTAATGAAGTGAACAGGCACGTGAACCATAATGGTTGTCTTAGGAGACACACGCAGGAAATCCACGTGCAGGACACGATCTGTTACCGGGTGGATCTGCAGATCGCGGACCAGCACCAGGTTCTTCTTACCGTCAACTTCGAGGTCGCACAGGTTCGTGAACATGTGGCCCTTCTGGTATTCCAGTGTGATTTCTTTAACAGGAAGTTCGATCGTTACGACTTCCTTGCTATCGCCATAAATGACGCCAGGGATTTTAGCTTCGCGGCGTAGAGCACGGGCGACCCCTTTACCTGCCCGGTCACGTGTTTCCGCTGACAGTGCGTAATGCTTTGTCATGGTTTAGGTTCCTTTTCTTTCAATATGTTAAGGCCGGCCTCCAGGGGTGCCGGTCCTCTTGCGCGGAATAAAGCGGAATTCGGGAAGAAAAGCAAGGTTTTTACAGGGTTTGTTGTTTTTATTGACATAATTTAAGAAATTATTTAATCAGGGTATATGCTTTTTTTATCAAAGACTTCGGCCGAAGCCACCTTCCATTTAGAAGGAAGGGAGCACTTTATCGATCTGTTCTGCACTCTGGCGAAAGGCTTCCCCCCGGCAGTTCTGCACAACCGTCGCAAGATCCCCATCATCGACATCAATGGAGACATAGGTTGTGGCAAATCCCTCGCCGTTGAAACCATGATGCGGACATGGATTGATAGCGATAACCTTGTCGACCTTTATGCAGAAGAAAAAGACCATATGTTTTTGGAAGGGTACAGTTCTGAAGCATATTACGCGATTTCTAAAACCTTTAATGTCGCCGGTAGAAAAACATCCATGACGTTCCAATGCAATCCCCTTGACCGTAAGCTTTTACAGGATGCTAAAGGCGCAGTTCAGGCAGACAAAACTATTTCAGGCGGAATTATATTTGGATCTAGAAGAAATTACTATGACAGAGACAATCATTCTTACAGTTTAGAGGAGAAGGACTGGATCCAACCACAGGAAGCATGGATCAACATGTTTATAGCCTATCAATCCAGAGGCTCAGCGGATGAATGGTTAAGAGACATTGATATCACCGTCCGTAATCCCACTTTACTAAAATCACAACAATTTATGCGACAGTGGCAAAAACTGCCGGAATTGACCGCCTAAACCGGACGGAGGAGCCGTAGCGCTGGGACAACGTCTTGGGCTTTCAGAAGCTCTGTAATCTCCAGAAAGCTATACTCACTCACCCCATGCTCCAGCGCATAGCGATATTGCGGCCGGTCAAACATCTGGGAAAAAGCCGTCATTTCAAGTTTGCGCACATCGATCAGGAAATCATTGATAAAGGGAATAAAGATTTCATCAACCCTGTGCAGGTTTGCAGCATGCCGGAAATCGCAGATGATATCGGCTCCGCCGATGCTCAGGGTGGCCCCATTCATCCAGACATCCCGGCCCAGCGCCGCGTGAAGGAAATCCGAGTAGATTGGTGCGTAGGCCCTAATCTTTTCCCGGATTTGAACTTCTATCGACATGATGTGCCTTTATCCAAGAATATTTGAAATTTGGACCCTACCAGACCCGGTCTAAATGCAGGTCACGCAAGGCTCTTTCGGTAGAATACATGACTTCCCACTCATTTAAGGCCTCTCCCCCGGTCAGATGGTCCAGAAATACTCTTGTTTCCTGCTCCAGCTGGTCATAAACGGCCACAGTGGAAGGCGGAATCTCTGGGTCCTCGGCGATGTTCCGGCGTGCCTCTTCCACAATGCTCTCGATATCGGCGAGATCGCTCATAATCCATCCCTGAATGGCCGCAGAACCAAAGTTGATAGAAAGCCTGCCTTTTTCAGCCACAACGCAACTATTGGCGTTAACGGGCAAAGGAAAGATGCCAGAATTGCAGGATGTTGTCTTAGGGTTATTGATCGATGCAAAACCGAACAGATAATCCCGTGCCATGGCCGTCAGGCTAGGCTCGGGAACCATATAGAAAGATTTATAAGGCACAAAATCATAATCGCGAGACATAGTATCGTAGTCCTAAAATTTTATGGCGCGGAAATCGCACGTCGGGGGAAAAGCCGGACGACATTCGATGCTTCTGGAACGGGAATTCCCTCAGGTTTCTGGTTTTTCGATGATGGGTAAACAATATTGGTCAATTCATCAAAGTTATAGTCGCTCACGGTCCGCGTACCGACGGCATGAACGGCCTGTTTGCCAAACAATTGATTGACGGGCATTTGACGGTCCCATCCCTCTCTCATAACGTCCCAGATACGCGGCAAGTAGAAACGATCAACAAAAACGAGATTTTTTTCCTGCTGGAAATCTGCTGTGTAAATATCATTAACAATAACGCCTTGCTGTGTCCGGGTTGTGTTGCGCCCTATAACAAGATCAGCATCCCATACAGAGCGAACGAGCGCAGCCTTCACAAAAGTAGCAGAAAGTGTGAGCTCTTCCATCAAATCCTTCGGCGTCATTTGCGAAGGAATAGTCGAACCGCTTTTATCTAACAGTGGTAACACAATCATACACGAGCACCTTAAACAAGGCCATTTACACAATACTTAGCTAAACAAGGCAGAAATAGAACGCTCCTCGGTAATACGCTTGATCGCTTCGCCCAGCAGCGGCGCAACGGACAGCGAGAGAATATTGGGTGACAGGCGAACCGCTTCCGGGGCGTTGATACTATCTGTAATCACAAGACGTTCAATCGGCGATGACGCTACACGGGCCACCGCGCCACCGGACAGAACGCCGTGCACGATGTAAGCGTGAATGGATTTTGCCCCCGCCTCTTTCAACGCAAAGGCGGCGTTGCAGAGCGTACCAGCGGAATCGACGATATCATCGATCATGATGCAATGCTTACCATCAACTTCCCCGATGATGTTCATGACCTCGGACACGCCTGCTTTTTCACGGCGTTTATCGATGATGGCCAGATCGGTGTTCAGCTTTTT
>CAZUYV010000210.1:0-3446 GCA_964624435.1 uncultured Micavibrio sp.
TCCGCGCACGGTTGTGCATGTAGCCGGTGGCCCAAAGTTCGCGCATCGCGGCATCAACGATGGGATAACCCGTCTGCCCCGTTTGCCATGCCAGCAGCGCCTTTGGGTTTTTGTCCCATGGGAATTTATCAAAGCGCGGCTGGAAATTTTTTCGTGGGATGGCCGGGAAATGATAGAGCAGGGAATAAGAGAATTCCCGCCAGCCCAGTTCTTTCAAAAATGTTTCAGCGCCTACGCCCTTGAGCTGTTTTGCCGCATGCCATGCCTGATTGGGGGATAATTCACCAAAATGCAGATGCGGGGAGAGGCGGGAGGTTGCGGGCCGTGCCGGGTAATCACGCCCTTCCTTGTAATCCTTGATGCTGTTTTGAATGAAATGGGTCAGGGCTTTGTGTGCGCCTTCTTCACCAATCGTCCAATGATCAATCATCCCTTTGTCCCAGCGCGGCTTGACGGGCAGGAGGTTTAGATCATTCAGTTGCACGCCTTTGGCGGCTGCATAGGAAATGGATTTTGGTTTGGGCAGCGGCTTACGCGGTTCTGCTGCCGCCATGCATCCCTTGGTGTAAAAGGGGGTGAATACCTTATACGGCAGGCGGTCGCTTTTCTTCACAACCTCCCACGGTTCCCACAACAGCAAGCCATTATAGCTGCGCGCTTCGATATCAAGATCGCTCAGCGCGTCCTTGATAAGCTTGTCACGTTTGATCCGCCATGGTTCGTAACAACGGTTCCAGTAAATGGTCGCGGCTTTTGTTTCTTGTGCGAGATCGGTGATAATTTTAAACGCATCGCCCTTGCGCAAAACCAGATGCCCATCGAGGTCTTTGTTCAGCGCGGCGAGGGAGTGATGCAGCCAGACACGAGACGCGCCTCCCATTTTGAATTCGCCGGCGTTTTCATCATCGAGGATATAAAGGGGGATGATTTTGGCCCCGGACTTCACCGCTTCATAAAGGGCAGGGTTGTCGGCAAGGCGCAAATCCTGGCGGAACCAGACGATGGCGGTTTGGTTGGTCATCTAAAGAAATGTGAATAAAATCAAAGAAAAAGCAAGGGGTTACTATTTTCATATTGTTGTTTTAAGCGAAGTAATCTATAGTCCCCGAGCGTTAGAGGTGTGTTTGTAATATGGATCTTTTCTACAGTATTTATCATCTGCCGGTTTTCAGCGAAAAATACCCTTGGCTTTACCAGGGGCCATCATTATCGAGCCAGTTCGGTCTCGCCAATGACAATAGCGCGCGTTTAAAAAGAAAAATTCTTAAGGCCCCTGATAAGGAGCTTTGCGACGCTGTCGTCAACCAGAATGATGTAGCTTTCAAAATGGCGATCAGACTACATGTGGCGACCCAAGGGGGATTGAACAAGGCGTTGTTCCTTGCCATGGGCTATGAGCGTAAAGAATATTACGAAATTTTGATGCATGAAGATTCCGACCTGACAAAAGATAAGCCAAGAATTCCGCTTTCTGAGCGCACGAATGGAATGTTGTTACGTTCTGTCCTCAAGGATGATATGGCGGGTGTTTTATTTTCATTGAACAGAAAGGCCGATGTTAATGCTCATCAAGACGAGTGTTTCAAACAAGCCATCCTGCATGATCATCGTGATATCGCCGAAATGTTACATAGTGCGGGGGCTGATATGACAGTTGTACTCGAAGACATTCCTTTCATGGAAAAGGTTCACATGATGAAGGGCGTTACACGCGAAGCAAAGATGTTGGTTTATCGGCTGGCAGGTGAATTTGATTTTGGAGATATATTAGAGCCGGAACCACCATCGCAGGAATTCAAGCCTGTCCTGTTCTAAACAAAAACGGAAGGCGCGAACCTTCCGTTTTTGTTTGATCGAGAATTTTTATCAACCGTCTTTGTTAATGCTCGCCGTGATCTCGGCGATTTTTTCATCGGCCTTCAGATTGTCAACCTGGCAAGTGCCGGCAGCATCATGACCGCCGCCACCATATTTCAGGCATAGCTCGCCAACCTTGGTTTTGCTGCTGCGGTCCAGAATAGATTTACCGATGGCAAGCACAGTGTTCTGTTTGTTCTTACCCCACATGACATGCATCGAGATATTGCATTTCGGGAAGAGGGCGTAAATCAGGAAGCGGTTTGCCGCCCAGATCGTATCTTCCATACGCAAATCGAGAATAACGAGGTTGCCATTAACCTTGGCGCAACGTTCGATCTGTTCGCGCGCCTTGGTGTTGTGGGAATTGTAAAGATCAACGCGTTCTTTCACATCGGGCAACGCAAGGATCGATGCAATGCTGTTATGTTCGCGCACCGCGTCGATGAGTTTCATCATTAACTGATAGTTGGAAATGTTGAAGTCGCGGAAGCGACCCAGCCCTGTGCGCGCGTCCATAATGAAGCTGAGCAGTTCCCAGCCTTTGGCGTCCAGAATGTCATCCTTGGAGAATTGCGCGGCGTCAGCCTTATCGACCGCAAGCATCATATCTTCGGCAATGTCTGGAAAGGCCTCGGCCCCGCCAAAATAATCATACACAACGCGGGCAGCAGAAGGGGCCTTGGAATCGATAATGTGATTGTCCTGCTTGCCCGTGCCAGCACGTTCTACTTCGGATGCGTGGTGATCGAAGGCCATGTAGACGCCGGGCACATAAGGCAGGTTAGTGGAGATGACGCCATCATCGATGTCAATCAACCGGTCTTGCATGTCCTTGGGGTGGGCGAAGCTAATATCGTCGATGATACCAAGTTCCTTGAGCAGTACTGCGCACACGAGACCATCCATATCGGAGCGGGTAATCAGACGGAATTTTTTATCAGGATGTGGTTTTAGCTTGTGCATGGCCATGACTGGCATTCCCCTTGGTATAGGACTGATATGATTTGAAAAAGCTACACAGAAAAGCGTACTTAAAAAAGGATAATGCAAGGTTAACAAAAGGGGAAGGATTAAGGCGGCAAAAGCCAAAAGAATAAACCGCTGAAAATGAAAGCGGCCCTTTTGGGCCGCCTTTTAAGCCTCTACGGCTTCAACTTCTTTTTTCTTTTTCTTGGAGCCATCGGAGATAACGTACACAGGCGGCTTGTTATCATCGACCGTGTCTTTGGAAACCACGACCTTTTCAACGTCATCCTTGTCAGGCACTTCATACATCGTGTCCATCAGGAGATTTTCGAGGATGGAGCGCAGACCGCGAGCACCGGTCTTGCGCAGGATGGCTTTCTTGGCCACAGCGGAGAGCGCTTCATCGGAGAATTCCAGTTTTACGCCTTCCATATCGAACAGGCGCTGGTATTGTTTGACCAATGCGTTCTTCGGTTCTGTCAGGATAGAAATCAGGGCGGCTTCGTCCAGATCTTCCAGTGTTGCGAAGACCGGCAGACGGCCAACGAATTCAGGGATCAAACCGAATTTCAGCAGATCTTCCGGTTCAAGATTGCGGAGCAGTTCGCCCGTTTTCTTGT
>CAZUYV010000211.1:0-3442 GCA_964624435.1 uncultured Micavibrio sp.
GTTCCCATTGACGCTATGCGTCAGGAACTCCGGGCCCAGATCGAAGGACTTGCCGCCTCGCGCGGTAACGCCACCCTTCAATAATGTTCTGGGGTTGCCTATCAAAGCGCCGATCGCCGTGCGAGGACACTCATTGTATCTTTATCAAGGATATGGTGATCGACATGGCGATCGGTGTTTTTGATTCCGAAAAAGGCCGCACTCAGCGTGTGCGGGTTAATGTCACCGTTGATCTCAATCAATGGCCGGATGAGGCCAAGGATAATATTGATGACACGTTGTCCTACGCCAAAATCGTTAAACATGTTCAGGACATTGCCGCGGCGGGGCATATTCACCTTGTCGAGACGTTCGCGCAGCGTATTGCCGATGCCTGCCTGCTGGAAAAGAATGTAAAATCCCTCACCGTTCGTGTTGAGAAACTGGATATTTATGATTTTACCGTGCCGGGAACGGAAATATTCCGTATTAAGCGTTAGGCTGGTTTCTTCAGGGCGAAACGTTCTTTCTGAATGCCATCCACATCAAGAATCTTACAAAAATTATCCAGCCTGCGTGTCCAAACACCGCGATCACCATAAAGCATGCGGTAGACCACAACGTCCTCGCTGTTTGCTTCATCCTTGGCGAGGGTGATGATTTCGTAATCTTTGTTTTTGTAGTGCGTGAAGATCGCGCCGGGCTTTATGTCGTCAATACGGGCCATATTATTGGGCGAAAGAATGGCTTACGGCCATGGCGCTACCACTGGATGGGGCAATTCCGCTAAAGGATCCAGGATTGTGATGCTCTTCCGACTTTGGCGGTTTTTGTGCCGCAACCACACTGGCTTGCGTTGGGAGCGACATCATCATCGATACCGGGCCGGATCCACTAAAGTTCTGGTTGTTTTTAGATAGGTCAACGCTAAGCATCAAGCGCTTCTCTGCCGCATCTTCAAAAATTTCATAGCCATCAATCGTGCCGAAGAGAATTCCCATCAACGTGCTGTCATCGGCGTTTAAGTTGCCGTGATATTGGCTGAAGGTAACGCGGAGGCGTAGATAGGCGTCGCGCTCATAACGCTGTACACGTACTTCTTCCGGCAGTTTGCTGTATTCGGATTTTTTGCGAAGGATGTAGGCCTGTGCCACATGTTCATCGAGTTTGATGAAATCCAGAGTGAAGGGTTTCGGAAGCAGGATGAAAATGCTCTTCGGGTAATCATCGATGGCTTTTTCGTCGTAGCAGATTTCTTGACGGGCATCGATGCTGTCCACTTCAATCCGCTTGGCCTCGGTAAAACCCGTTTTGTCTGTGAGCGGGAACCCGCCAAGATCTGGATCATAACGCCCAAGATGTAATTCGATCAGGAATTGAAAGTTTAGTGGGAATGTACCGCGCGATTGTTCCAACTGCCCACGAACGGTTTTTACAATGTCCGCCCATTCAAGGTCATCATTGACGAAGTTGGTGAATATTTTGCAGTCCGTGATTTTGACATAGTTGCCAATCGCCAAGTCATCTTGCAAATCAAACGCGCCGAGGCGCCAGTACATCTTGGAAAGATTTTCGAGTGTCGCAATGTTGTATTTGCCAGCGTAATTATCCCGCAGAACGGTAATTTCACTGCTATCAAGGCCGGCTTCGGCAGGCAAGGATTGTTCAATAGTTGGTTTGGCCGCTTGTGCTTTTGGCATGGGGGACGCTGTCGGCGTTACAACCGGGTTTCCAGACTGATCCTGTGCACGAGCAAGGCTGCCCGAGAGCAAAGCGGTGATAGCGAGAACAGCAACGGCGGCGGCTAGCCGGGAGAGTGAATCTAATCTCATGTTTTTATTATATTATTTTCTTGTCCCTTGGACAAACATCTAAATGAAAAGCTTCACGGCCTTTTTGAAAAGGGTGGGAATACCGAGCTTTTCTACCGATTCCCGTTCTACCCAAAAGTACCCGCCCATTGTGGCATCATCATGGTCCTGCCATGACACTTCCGCGCCAGTCAATTCCAGATCGAAATGGGTAAAGCTGTGTTTGACCAAGACGGATTGGCGGATTTTGGGGGCTGGGAAGCCCAGATGGCTTCGGTTCTTGCCCTTCTCAACCCAGCCCGAGGTCGGAAGACCGACCGTGCTGCCAAGCATTCCTTTCTCAGGGCGGCGCTCAAACAGGACCCGGCCATTGGCATCAGTGACCCAATAAACAAATCCATGCTTCTGGGGCTTTTCACCCTTGGCCTTACGGGCGGGCAATGCATCCTGAATGCCAAGATTTCTGCCTTCACATTGTTTGCGGACGGGGCAAATCATGCATTTGGGTGATGATGGTGTGCAGATGGTGGCGCCAAGATCCATCAAGGCCTGCGCGTAATCACCGGGGCGATCAATTTCTCCTTCCGCCATAACGCCAGCAAGAGATTTTAGAAGGGGTTTGGAATCCGGCACGGGTTCTGTGACGGCATAGATACGTGCGATTACGCGTTCGACATTGCCATCGACGACATTGGCAGGTTGGTTGAATGCAATGGCCGCTATCGCATTTGATGTGTAATCACCAATACCGGGCAGTTCGATCAGACCATCCTGTGTATCCGGGAATTTGCCTTTGTAATCATTGGCGACCGCAATGGCGCATTTATGCAGGTTACGGGCGCGGGCGTAATAGCCAAGCCCTGCCCAGTTTTCCATGACGTCTTCGGCCTTTGCTTTGGCGAGGTCTTTAACGTTCGGCCATTTCTGGATGAATTTCAGGAAATACGGAATAACGGCCGGAACCGTGGTTTGCTGGAGCATTACCTCTGACAGCCACACATGATAAGGGTCAGATTTCTTACCGGGAAGCGCTCTCCACGGCAAAACACGGCGGTGCGCGTCATACCAGGCCAGCAAATCGGCGCGGAAACGCTCGACTTTTTTCTGTCCGAGGGGCATGATGCCCGCCATGTCTTTAAGGCTTGTTTCCAAATCGGTCCCCGCCCTCCTGGGCAAAACATTCGAGCGCAAATATATAGCGTTGGGGCGCATTGTCACGCATTGGAAAGAGATTATTGGTGAGGATTTTGCGGCCCGGGCCCAACCAGCCAAGATGCACTACAGAAAATCAAAAGAGCCCAAAGGCAAGCCGACGGCTACACTCGATATTGCTGCCTCGTCCGCCGATTGCGCTGTCCTCGTGTATCAAAAAGACGTGATTCTTCAAAGGATTAATCAGATTTTTGGCGATGACTGGGTACGGGATATCAAGTTCATTCACCGTGAGGTAAAGGCGACGACCAAACCACCAAAACGAACAAAAACCTTGACGGAAATCGAAAAAAATCATCTATCACAGCTGCTTGAGACGGTCGATGACCCTGAATTGCGGGAAACGCTCTCCAGTCTCGGCACAGCCATATTACAGGAAACAAAAAAATGACAAAAGTTGCAGCTATTACACTCAGACCCGGAAACGTTATTGACCGCGA
>CAZUYV010000212.1:0-3407 GCA_964624435.1 uncultured Micavibrio sp.
AAGTTCTGCCGATTTGCGTCTAAAAGCAAGATGGAATGTACAAAGGTTAACAACGACTTATGCTACGCCGCACCAATTATTTTTTGCGAAAAGCCGACCAAAGCTGGCGCCAGCCTGAGGGTTTTAATTCCTTGTCCCGGGCCTGATGGTATTCGTAGTTGCGGACCAGGATATCGCAGACTTGTTCATACTGGGCGCGGTTGTCTTCGATAATTCCATCCGCGAAGTCTTTGAGTTTTTTCATGTTTTCAGGACTGCCATCATCGATCTGAATGCTCGGTGCGTCCACACCGCGACCTGAGATCAGCGACTTGTTAAAGAGGAACAAATTATCGTCCATGTCTTCCTTAAAGGCATCGAGCAGCGCCGACTCACCAGCATGGAAGAAGATGTTAATGAGGGGGAGATCGTTAACAGGATCGACAACACCGAGGGAGCCATACCGATTCCATTCATCCTTCTTGATGGACCGATTGGTGTAGCCTGTGCCGAGGCCGATCATCATGACTTTCTGGTTGGGCAACAAATGGCGACGCAGACCCCCAAGATAGGTCATGGCGGGGTTGTCAAAGATACTGCCATCAATTCCGGTGTATTGGTGCGGGCGTACATTGCCGGGCCAGCGTGCCTCGAAATGGTGGCAGGGGAAATAGGTGGGCGCGGCGGTGGACGCCATGACGATGTCATAGAGGCTGGCATCCGGCGGGGCCGGGTGGGTCATCACTTCGCGGTTGATCTTGATATGTTTGAACCAGACGGCATGGCCACCCGTATCCATGAAATTGTTCTTGGTGTGGACGGGGCTATAGGGCGTTTCACCTTCTTCGGTCACCACGGCCAATTGTTCGCCATCGATGTTATAGGCGGGGACGATGAGGCTGCGGAGGGAGTCTTTCAGTTTCGCGTCACCATAGAGGGCGCGCAGGGCACGACCCAGATTGGCGGGATTGTAGTGGCCATGGCGGAAGAGGGTGTTGAGCTGGCCTATCCGCATCGTGCGATTGTTGAAATCATGGATCAGGCCGCGCAATTCCCGGAAACGGTCGGCCGGGAAAATCCGTTCCGCCTCCCGTTCATAGAACCGGACCATATGGCGGGCCCGGTATTTCGGACGGCCCCGGTCATCCGGATGGCGCAAAGTGAGGGCGGCATTCAGAATCGCCCCCGTAGAAGGCCCGGCGAAAACATCGACCATATCAGTCATGCGCAGGTCTGTATCCGCCTCGATCCGGGCCATGATTTGGGCCGGGATCAGGCCGCGCAGGCCGCCGCCGTAGTTGAAAAGGACGATAATGGGATGATTGGTAGGGTTCAAAGTGATGGTCCTAACGCCTTGGGATACTTACTTTTATTATAGTCCAATAGTTCGTTTGTTACCAAGGAAAGCCTGTGATGCGGGGCAATATAGTGAGAAAAAGGCGGAAAAAAACCGGGCACAAGGCCCGGCGAGTTGAACAGGGAGGCTTCACGTCTGGGAGACGTAGGGTACGTAAACGCACCCCGCAATGCCCTAAAGACATTGCATGGAGTTTATATAACGAATCAGGGGTTTAAGTCCATCGCTAAAACCTGGTCGCAGTCATGCAATTTATGCATAACTGCTCGGCGATTATTATAACTTTGTTTCGCCGATAGTTTTGAGCAGGAAATCCTTGAAGATTCCGATGCGTTTGGAGTGGCGGCGTTCTTCCGGGTAAACGAAATACATCCCGACCGCGGGGCGGGTCGCTTCGGGAATAATCGGCACCATGTCTTTGTCGGACGCGATCAGGTAATCAGGCAGGGCGGCGATCCCCGCGCCGGATTTCACGGCCTCGAATATCGCGTAAATGGAGTTCATACGAATAACGCTACCGGTGCCTTCTTCAAATTCAGCCACGCGTAACAACCAGTTTGGATCGGCGAACGGAGCAGGCACGTTGTCGGGGTAGCCGACCAGTGTGTGTTTCTTCAAATCCTTTACCGATTTCGGCGTGCCGTTCTTTTTGAGGTACTCTTTCGACGCGCAGATTTTGAAATGAATGTCCGTCAGGTGTTTCTGAATCAGGTCTGGCTGTTCGGGTTTATAGAGGCGGATGGCGGCATCGGCTTCACGCATGCTCAAATTGAGAATGCGGTCATCGAGCAGCATGGTAATCTGGATATCCGGATGTTCGGCGCGAAGTTGTGCCAGTTTCGGGGCCAGCCATGTGGAGCCGATGAATTCGGCAATCGTAATGCGCAATGGTCCTTCCGGAAGTTGCTTGGAATCCGCAAGCTGTCCTTCGATCATCGCGAGCTTGCCAAAAATCTCGCCGGCAGTCTTATGTAGCAGTTCGCCTTCTTCGGTCAGGATCAGGCCGCGCGCATGACGGTGGAACAGGGTGACGCCGATGCTTTCTTCCAGGGTGCTGATCTGACGCGATACCGCCGATTGCGACAGGTTGAGCGTTTCACCCGCATGGGTAAAGCTTCCGGCCTCGGCCACCGCATAAAATATGCGCAGTTTATCCCAATCCATTATTCCGCGGCCTCCGCCCGTTCAATCATTGTCGTCTCATGAACACTTAGAAACTTATCAGCCTCAAGAGCAGCCATACATCCCATACCAGCGGCAGTTACAGCCTGACGGTATGTTTTGTCTTTTACATCGCCTGCAGCGTAGACGCCTTCCACGGATGTCGCGGTCGAATCCGGCGCGGTGATGATGTAGCCTTCGTTATCGAGCGTGAGCTTGCCTTTAAAGAGTTCGGTTGCGGGGTCATGACCGATCGCAACGAACATTCCATCAAGTGGCAAATTGGTCACTGCGCCTGTCTTAACGTTTTCAATGTCAATGCTGCTGACGCCCGGGGCGTCACCTTCACCGAGGCCGACGCCTTTGACTTCTTTGACGGCGCTGTCCCAGATCACATCGATCTTGGGATGGGCAAAGAGGCGGTCTTGGCCAATTTTTTCCGCGCGGAGTTTATCGCGGCGGTGAATGAGTGTGACATGTTCGCAAATGTTGGCGAGGAAGAGGGCTTCTTCCACCGCGGAATTTCCACCGCCGACAACGGCCACGCGTTTGTTCTTAAAGAAGAATCCATCACAGGTAGCGCAGGCCGATACGCCCATATTGCGGAATTTCTGTTCCGATGGCAGACCAAGCCAGCGTGCCTTCGCGCCCGTGCAAATAATAATCGTATCCGCCGTGATGACACGACCGGAATCACATTTCGCGGTGTAGGGGCGCCGCGAAAAATCGACATCGGTCACGAGATCGTAATGCATCTCCGTGCCGACATGTTCAGCCTGACCCTTCATCTGTTCCATTAGCCATGGGCCCTGTATCGGATCTTTGAAGCCGGGATAATTTTCGACATCAGTTGTAATGGTCAATTGACCGCCGGGTTCGAGGCCCAAGATCAGAACAGGTTTCAAATTGG
>CAZUYV010000213.1:0-3346 GCA_964624435.1 uncultured Micavibrio sp.
ATGGCCCGCTCGCCAATGGCGCAACCTCGATCATCTTCGAAGGCGTACCGAACTACCCCGACTGGGGCCGTTTCTGGCAGGTCGTTGATAAACACAAGGTCAATTTATTCTACACCGCGCCAACCGCCATTCGTTCGTTGATCAAAGCAGGGAATGAATTCGTCACCAAAACCTCACGCAAATCATTGCGTATTCTAGGATCTGTCGGCGAACCCATCAATGCGGAAGCGTGGAACTGGTATCGCGATGTGGTGGGTGAAGGTCGTTGCCCTATCGTTGATACATGGTGGCAAACGGAGACAGGCGGGCACTTGATTACACCCCTGCCAGGCGCGACATCCACCAAACCCGGATCGGCCACACTCCCCTTCTTTGGCGTGCAACCTGTCATTGTTGATACCAATGGTGTTGAACTCAACGGCGCTGCCGAGGGTGCGCTGTGTATTGCCGATAGCTGGCCAGGGCAAATGCGCACCGTGTTTGGCGATCATGCCAGGTTTGAACAAACATACTTCTCCACCTTCCCCGGAAAATACTTCACTGGTGACGGAGCCCGGCGCGATGAAGATGGGTATTACTGGATCACGGGTCGCATGGATGATGTGATCAACGTATCCGGCCACCGTCTCGGCACTGCCGAAATCGAAAGCGCTATCGATGAATATGAAGCCGTGGCAGAATCAGCTGTCGTAGGCTTTCCGCATGATATCAAAGGGCAAGGCATCTACGCCTATGTCACATTGATGGAGGGCACCGAGCCAAGCGAAGATATACGCAAAGGCATCATTGCCACCGTGCGCAAAATTATTGGTCCTATCGCCACGCCTGATACCATTCAATGGGCGCCAGGATTACCTAAGACCCGGTCCGGTAAAATCATGCGCCGTATCTTGCGTAAAATCGCGGCGGAAGAGTTTGATACGCTCGGCGATACCAGCACCCTCGCCGATCCCGCCGTCGTGGAAGACCTGATAAAAGGCCGTAAAAACGATTAATTGCCGCATCGCAATAGTTTTTCGTTGACCGAATACGGAAAATTTCGTTATCGTCCGGGCAGGTTTTCAGACAGCCGGGATTTGTATGAGTAAAAAGCACTTCATCATTGTTGGCCGCACATCCAAGGCGATTGCCCAAGGCATTCTCCCCGCCTTCGGTGACGGCAATGCCGAAGATGGTACGCCCATTATCAATCGTCCCGGCCGCGTGATCCAAAGTCGTTTCGGCACCTTCAAAGATGGCGAAGCGATTTTTGAATTGTTTGTCGATGGCAAACTTGACGACCATCCAATCGAGCAACATCTCAGCGTTGAAGAAAAAGCCGATATTCTTGCTGATCTTGAAGGAGCGGACGTTACCATTGTCCACTCATTGAGTGGTGAGAATACCAGCAGCCGCGCGTTTGGCCTTCTTTTCGGGGCTCGTTACCTCAAATCGCACGGCGTCAATAATATCAAATTGATTGCCCCGCACTTACCATTCATGCGAAATGACCGGGAATTCAGCAAGGATCAAATCAGTGAAGATGGGCAGAGCGTTACAGCACGCCAATACAATGCTGTCGCCTGTGACGATTACGCGTTTCTTTTAAAAACAGCGGGCATTGATAAGGTTGTTGGTTTTGAACCTCACTCACGTGATGGTGTTAAGATTTATCGGAAGCACTTTGATCATGCGGGACCATGGCAGATAAGATCACTCATCAATGGGCTTCGTCAGCTGTTTAATCAGACAGCTGAGAACGATAACAATGCTACATTTGTAAATATGGGCTCTTTCTTTGCACAAAATATCGCCGCAGAACACCCTCTTATAAATGATGGACAATGCCATGTTATTGTCGGATCACCGGACGGTATGAACAAACCCAACGATTACGGCATGCAACGTGCGTATAGTTTCGCTGAAAAATTATACGAAGGAACACACTATAAAACCTGGGCTTCCAAACACAATGTGAAAGAAAACCCATGCATGTTTGGCATCAGCAAGAAGCGGATTAACGCCAGCGAAACACAAATTATCGGATTTCATGGAAATGTCGCAGGAAAGACCTGTGTCATTATTGATGATATTATTAGCGGCGGCAGCACCACTTTACATGCTGCCGAAAAACTGAAAGAAGAAGGCGCAGCACATGTTATCGCGGTCGCCACACATGCCGTTCTGACAGAAGGCGCACTTCCAAAATTATTAGGTAGCCCATTTCTTGATAAAGTGATGCTTACCGATACTATCCCCGGCGCACTTGATAAGCTTGATCATGTAACACATGAAGCCAAATCGAAACTTGTAATCGCAACAATTTCACCGCTGGTGAATGAGCAGATTGCCCTAGATATTCCACGGAATCAGCCGGAAATGACTGCTAATTCTGTTCCTACGCTGCAAGCCGGTTAAAGGCGTATACGGGCTGGCGCATCAGGAATTGCTCCTGTGGCTGTGTCGCAAGAAGGTAAAATAGCCACCACCAACCGGTTTGTGAATCCTTCTTACCTGTCTCATGCATACGCTGATAGATCTGCAACTGCATAAAAGTTTTCAAAGATTCTTTTTCTTTCACACGCTGTTCGTCTGCCCGTTCTTCTTCCACGCTTTCCTGCATCATGATTTGCGCTTCGCGCATCAGGGCACGGTCGGCGCGCACTTCCATATAACGCGTTTGCACGGCGCACCATGCGGAATCTTCGTTGTAGGATGCCATTTCCGTCATCGCGTCATCATTGCCAAATTCACGCACAGCCTGAAGACGCTGACCCTTGGCATCCAGATATTGCTTTTGTAAGTCGGCAAGAAGCGGATCGAGCGCGGAAAACGCCTCAAATTCACTCAAGATTTTCCCGGCTTCAATAGTTCGTTTGGAATTTTTGGATGAGATTTGCCCGCTCGCCAGCCCTTGGGCGACGTCGTTCAAAGTATCCTGCAGGCTTTGTTCCCCAACCATGTAAAAAGGCCCCGAATTTACGTGTTCGGGGCCATGATATAGAAAAAGGATTACGGTTTGATTAAGGGCGAAAAACTCAATTATTCCATACCTATAGCGGATTTATAAAGTTCCAGAAGTTCTTCTTCTTCCTGGCGTTTTTCCTTGTCCATCTTGCGCAGACGGATAACTTTGCGGATGATTTTGGTATCAAATCCGACAGATTTCGATTCCGCAAAAATATCCTTGATGTCTTCGGCTAGCGCGGATTTTTCTTCTTCCAGACGCTCAACGCGTTCAATAAAGGCTTTCAACCTTTGACCGGAAACACCGCCCGTATCATTGGCTGTTGTATCTTGTTGCTGACGGAAATCCGCCACCTTAGCTTCACTCATGGTAAACGCCTTCTTCTCTTCTCAATGATCT
>CAZUYV010000214.1:0-3306 GCA_964624435.1 uncultured Micavibrio sp.
AGTTTCTTGGTGGTCATTTGCTGCCCTTCTTATAGGTGTCCATTTACCGGATGTGAATATGAGCTGAGTATATGGCATATCTATAATTGTTTCGCAACGGTAACTTGTCCTCTTGAGAAGCGGCGAAAGGCCGAATTCCCGGTTCCATTCGAACGAGATGGAACATACTTTCCCCAATTTAATAAAAATCGTCATGATATTTCCCCACTTGAAATAGATTTATGATGCCAACCGTTTAAAAGCACCCACATTAGGCAACTCATCCATGTAAGTTTTGAATAGCTTCATACGACTTTGTCGAATTGCCTTGTAGATTTTTACGGCATCGCGAGCCTGTCTGCGGAGCATCGCGCTACGCATCTTAGTATAAGGTTGAACCGCAGAATTGATGGCATTAGGCAGGTTTTTTTCCCAATTGTGCAATTCTTCGAATGTCTGCAGGCAGAAAGTTTTAATTTCTCTCTCTTTGCGGGAAAGATCTAACAGATCAAAGATTTGCAGACCATTCGCAACCTTTGTTTGTATAGTCGGTATATTTTTTTCAGTGAACATAATTTACTCCTTTTGATTGTTGCCTCGTTTCGAGCGTCATACTTATTGCGTTATTCTGCTTAAAGAAGGTTTAATTTCCGCCAACCGCCGCTTACCTCTTAAGGATAGGTATTTTGCAAAAAAACATGAACTCTTTCTCAGGAAAATCTATCTATAGTTGCTTTTATCCGTTCGAAATCCTGCCGCAAATCATTGCTGGCCGTTGCAGAAGACATCACCACATCACCCCATAAAATCGTGTGTCCAAACAAAATCATGCGACGCGAGAGACCGTTAATCACCACCGGTGCAGGATCAAGCGGTAAGTCAATTTCACCGCGATGGCAATAAATGGCGTGATCGAGTCTCTGCACTTCTGCAAGATCACAGGAAAAAAGACTGGGGCAGGAAAAAATCGTGCTCTCCATATTGCATTGCCGCAATATGGTGCTGTTGAAATAAGCGCCGGAAAAATTGACGGAGGCCAGATTGCTTTCAGCTAGGCAGGCGTCCTTTAAATCAACACCGCGTAGATCCGCATCGCGTAAATCGCACCCTGTCATATCGGCCCCACGGCAATCGGCGCCCCAGAAACAAGCACCTGGTGCCATAATACCGTCGAGCCTGGCCTGATAGAGTTTTTGCCCGCGAAAGTCACCGTGACTAAGATCAACTCCCCCTGCCACAGCATCTTCCAGCGCCGTTTTAAAGGTTATTTTTCGACTTTGATAAAGTATGGAACCCCGTATTGATTGAATAATCATGTTACCCCACATAGATGTTATATACCAACTATTGAAATGTTAGTTGGCAATATACAACTTTGTCAAGAACATTTATAGAACGATATTACTGACGTTTTAGGACAGCAGCAAAGAAGCCATCGGTGCCATGGTCTTTGGGGAACAAGCGCATATAAGGTCCCTCGCAAGGAATACGGGATGCATCCCCTTCCCACGCCTGTGCCAAAGGCAGGACTTCATAATCAGGGTGACGCGCCAAGAATGCCTCCACTTGACGTTCGTTTTCTTCAGGGAAGAGAGAGCATGTTGCATAAACAAGACGGCCGCCTGGTTTGACTTTATCCGCTACGCGATCAAGAATTTCAGCCTGGGAGGCCATGATTTCCTCAAGGCTCGGCCCATGAAAACGCCAGCGCAGATCGGGATTGCGCCGCCATATACCGGAGGATGAGCACGGTGCATCGATCAGGACCACATCCATCGTACCTTTTTGACGGCGCAGCCATTTGCGATGTTGTTCATCTTCAAGGCTGCGTAGCTCTACATTGTGAATACCCGCTTTCTTGTACCGGACCTTGCCCTTTTCAAGGCGCCCCGTGTCATTGTCCATAGCAACAAGATTGCCCTTGTTTTCCATCAGCGCGGCGAGCACGAGGGTTTTACCACCGCCGCCTGCACAATAGTCAAGAACCCGCATGCCGGGTTTGGCGCCGGTGAGAAGACCGATCAGTTGTGATCCTTCATCCTGAATTTCAACGAGCCCGCCTTTAAATGCCCGCGTGTCGCCCATATATGGTTTGCCTTCGGCGCGCAGGGCAATGGGTGAATAAGGAGTCTTGTTTACACGAACGCGGTTGCCTTTGAGCGATTCCATCGCTTCATCCACACTACCCTTCATCGTATTGACGCGAAGATCCAGCGGGGCCGGGTCTATCATTGCCGAAAGTTGCACTTCAAAATCTGCACCGAACAGCTCACGAAGTTTGGGTTCTGCCCAATCCGGGCATTCTGCACGAACGGCATCAGGCATCGCAGCGTCGTTTAAATTTTTTCCAGCGAGGAAGTTCGCAAAGGTCCGCTCCTCATCACTCAACGGGGCCGCTTCGTATTTGCCTTCGATAAAGATCTGGTCCAGATCGTCCAGCGTCATTTTTTCGCAAAGGACCAAATCACCGATCATGCGAGTACGGGCTGTATCCGCGGCACCGCCTTGCACAATCCACCAGCCAAGCCGAGCCTCCGATCTTTTAACGCGATAGACCCGTTCAACAATATCGGCACGATCCTTGGAGCCAATAAAACGGCGCGAAGCCATGAAGTCGCGCACAATATTGTCCATAGGGCTACGCCCCGCCGCAATACGGGATAAAAGATCGATAGAGGTTGCAATACGGGCGGCAGGTTTCATGGGGTGGGGTTTACCCTGTTTTGCGGATGGATGGAAACAATAAAAAACCTGCCCCGTTATTCAGGGCAGGTTTCCTTAAATAACAAACTCAGAATTAGTGGGCTGCGCCTTCGGCAGGAGCTGGAGCAGCTTCGCCAGCGGCAGGGGCTTCAGCGGCTGGAGCCGCAGCTTCGCCTTCGGAGGCAGCATCAGCAGCAGCTTCATCAGCTGGTGTGGCAGCGGCCTCTGGAGCAGCAGAAGTTTCAGCGGCAGCTGGGGAAGCGCCTTCATCGGCTTGTGCTTGGAATGCATAGTAAGCAGGGGCGGCGGCAATCAGGCCAGCAGCGGCCAGCATCAGGACGTATTTGTTCATAAAGTCTCTCCGAGAAAGTAAGTGATTGAAACCCCGGGCGAACCCCGGAAGCGCTTTAACTATGCCATGTTCGCGCCGCTTTTCAAGAGGTTGGCCGGACTTCCCGCAAATACCTTCAACAAACATAAAAAGACCCGGCACGGGGCCGGGTCCTTTCAAATCGTCTAGGGCAAAAGCCCGGGCAATTACTTGACCAGTTTGCCGTCTTTCGTTGTGGCAGTTGTGCCATCTTTGAAAGTGTGTGTGCCATCTGGAGCTGGTGTTTTTGTGCC
>CAZUYV010000215.1:0-3303 GCA_964624435.1 uncultured Micavibrio sp.
GCATAATCAGCGGCGTCGGTCACAATCGCAACATAGGCGTGGTTCTTGGCGGCGGAACGCACCATGGCGGGCCCGCCGATATCAATGTTTTCAATGCAGGTGTCGTAATCTGCGCCGCTCGCCACGGTTTTAACGAACGGGTAGAGGTTGACGACGACGAGGTCGATATCGCCGATATCGTGTTCATTTTGCGCTTTCTTATGATCCGCATTGTCGCGGACGGAGAGAATGCCGCCATGCACCTTCGGGTGCAGCGTTTTCACGCGGCCATCCATCATTTCAGGAAAGCCTGTATGTTCGGATACTTCCTTGACCGCCAACCCTGCGTCCTTGATCGCCTTATACGTGCCGCCCGTGGAGAGAAGTTCAACGCCGTGCGCAGAGAGCGTTTTGGCAAAATCGACCAGGCCGGTTTTGTCGTACACGGAGATCAGGGCGCGTTTGATTTTCACGAGGGAAGGGGCGGACATGGTTTCTTTCTTGGCGGTAGCAGTCATGGGTGGAATTCCAGTTTCGGATAAGTAAGAGGTGGTTGCGGCGGCTTGGGTAACAGATTGCCCAGATTGAAACGATAGGCAAGGGTTTCAATCAATCCAACTTTGCGGTTACGGATGGTTTCGATATCAGCGTGGATGCGATCCATGTCGTATCCATGCGCAATGTAATAGGAATCGTGTTCGGGATAGTAATGCCCGGTAATATCCATGCATATTCTATGAGGATTGCCTGTTGCAAAAGTACGGTGGTCATCCGCCGCCATGTGGGCGGTTTTGAAATCCATATAAGGATGTGTATCCCGTGTCATGAAAAGATACCAGTTTTCGTAGCTGGTCATGCCATTAAGTGTGATCTTTTTCATGTCGGCGTCGGACGCATACATCTTGCCCCGTAAACGATGGCCAGGAATTTCATAGCCACGATCCGTGACAGCA
This sequence comes from uncultured Micavibrio sp., assembly GCA_964624435.1. Classification (GTDB taxonomy): domain Bacteria; phylum Pseudomonadota; class Alphaproteobacteria; order Micavibrionales; family Micavibrionaceae; genus Micavibrio_A. The sequence goes on from CAZUYV010000215.1 coordinate 933, forward strand.
ATAATTGTTCTTGCAGTATTGTTACCGCGAAATGGCTGATCAAGTTCGATATCAACAAGATCAAACTGATAATCGCCGGGGCCATCGCCATAAATTTTACCGATTAGATCTTCGGCCTGAAAACTGACTTTTTGAATAGAAGTGATCGTACCCGTCACATACGCATCTTGCGGGGGCGGGGCAACATCATGCGTTGCCTGAAAAACGGATGGTAAATTGGAGGGATTGCTATCCATAACGGCCGTTATAGCGCGCCGAGGCCCGATTTCGCAAGTCTTGAGGGTAAGAATTAGCCCTGTTTGGTGGTGTTGGTCAGCGGAACGCTGGCACCCGGGGTAAGAGGAGGCTTGGCGGGGGCGGCAGGTGTCGCGATGGGGGCCGGTGCGGCTGGTTTGGGGGCCACAGCGGTGCTGTTCGGTTTAATGTAGATACCGCGCGTGTTTTCCATGGGTTTGAGCGCATCGGTAATGCCGAGCACAGTTTCAGCGCCGCCAAGGAACAGGAATCCATCATCGGGCATCAGGGCCGTCATATTGTGGAGGACGCTGGCCTTGGTATCGCGATCAAAATAGATCAGCACGTTGCGGCAGAAGATGATGTCGAATTTGCCGAGCGAGGTCATCGGTTCCAGCAGGTTGAAGAATTTATACTGGACCATCGATTTGATTTCCGGCTTGAGGCACCAGCGATCCGCCTTCTGTTCGAAATATTTCATCAGCATCTGGATAGGCAGGCCGCGTTGCACTTCGAACTGGCTGTATTCGGCTTTGCGGGCGCTGTCTAAAACCTCGGTCGAGATATCGGTGGCGATAATTTCAAAATTCCAGCCAGCGAGTTTCGCGGCGTTTTCCTTGATCATCATACACAGCGAATAGGGTTCCTGCCCTGTCGAGGAGGCGGCACACCAGATGCGCACGCGTTTGCCAGGACGGCTTTTAATCAAGTGTGGAATGATAACGTCGCGGAATTGATCGAACGGTTTTGAATCGCGGAAGAAAGATGTTTCATTCGTGGTCATCGCCTCAACCACATCTTTGATCAGATCGGCGGAGGGAACACCGCGCAGCGCCATCGTCATGATTTCAAGGCTGGCATAATTCCATTTGCGGGCAATCGGCGTCAGGCGGGAGTCGAGCAGATAGGCCTTATCCTGCGATAGGGACAAGCCTGATTTTTCCATCAGGAGGTCTTTATAAAAATCAAAATCACCTAATCGCATATCATTACTTCCCAAAAGCCTGTCTAACATAAGGGCCGATTTCATCAAGGGGCAGTACAGCCGTACATACCCCATGTGTCGCAACGGCCCCGGGCATACCCCAAACTACGCTGGTTTCCTGATCCTGTGCAATGACGCGCCCGCCGCCTTCGGCCAGCGCTTTCATGCCGTGCAGGCCATCAGACCCCATCCCCGTCAGGATAACGCCAAGGAATTTCGGTCCCCAGACCTGCATTGCGCTGCGCACCATCGGGTCCACCGAGGGTTTGCAGAAATTTTCAGGCGGTCCGTCATTGAGAACGATTTCGACGCGGCCGTTGTTCCGGGCAAAGGTCATATGCTTACCGCCCGGCGCAACATAGAGATTGCCGCTTTCGATGACCATGCCATCTTCGCCTTCAAAAGCGGTGACGCCGGTTTGCTGGGTGATGTGCTGGGCCAGAATCTTGGTGAAGGTAGGCGGCATATGCTGGGTGACGATGATCGGCACGCCCAGATTTTTGAAATTATGGATGACTTTGAACAAGGCCTGTGGCCCGCCGGTGGAGGAGCCAATCGCCAGAAGGTTGGGGCGGAAGATTTCACCGGGTGTGTTCTTGCGCAATTCAAAGGCGGTTTTTGTCTTCAGGCCGCTATGTTGACCGCCGCTAAACGTTCCGGCCTGAATGGTGGTGGAGGCGGGTGCAATGGTTGCCGGGCGCGGAGCGGCGGAAACGGGGCGGCCATCGCGGCGGCCCAACGATTTAACGATGCGCAAAAGATCTGCCCCAAACCCTTCGGCGGAACGAATGTCGGACGAGTTGGTGGGTTTGGCGATGGATTCCGTGGCGCCGAGCTGAAACGCCTTCATCGTGATTTCAGCATTGCGCAAGGTAAGGGTGGAGCACATAACCACGCGCACACCGGGCGAGGCCGCGATAATTTTCGGCAACGCCGTAATGCCATCCATGACCGGCATTTCGACATCAAGGATGACGATGTCAGGATTAAAACGCGCGGCGGACGACACGCCCATTTCCCCGTTTGAAACGGAGGCGACAACACGGATTTCAGGATCGGATTCCAGAATACGGCCAATGAAGCCGCGCACAACGGCAGAATCGTCCACCAGCATGACCTGAATCTGGCCGGGCGTTGAGGCCGTGGGGCCCG
>CAZUYV010000216.1:0-3302 GCA_964624435.1 uncultured Micavibrio sp.
CACGGTTATCTGCGCCGCTTTGTGGATAAAATGTGAACAGAATAAGGTATTGTCATGCGCCCCCTTGCAAGCGGGAGCTCTAGGTAATACAAAGACTTCAACGGAACCGAATCAGGTTTTCAAACGTATTTCTAAATAAAACTACGCCAATTCATAATTTAAGGAGTCTTTCAATGCTCATCCGCTTGCTCTCAATCGCCCTGCTGACCGTTACGGTCGCCGCATGTTCTTCCACAAAGGATGAAGCTGCCGGTGACGCTGTGACTGTTGGCGAACGCGCTGATGGTGGTCCTCTCGATGGTACAGGTGTGTATGGTGATGGTTCGGGCAGCGTTAATGGCTCCGCGATACCAGGTAGCCAAGAAGATCTGGCCGCCAATGTCGGTGACCGCGTTTTCTTCGCTTACGACAGCTATGACCTCGCACCAGAGGCCCGCGACACACTGAACCGTCAGGCCGAATGGTTGAACCGTTATCCAAACGTGAACATCACAGTCGAAGGTCACTCTGACGAACGTGGTACACGTGAATACAACTTGGCTCTCGGCGACCGCCGCGCAAACTCGGTGAAAAACTACCTTGTTTCGCAAGGTGTTTCCGGTGCCCGCCTGAACACGATCAGCTACGGTAAGGAACAACCTGCCGTGATTGGTTCCGATGCCGCATCTTGGGCTCAGAACCGTCGTGGCGTTACCCGCGTTCAATAGTAAGGGGTAACAGCTTCACATGGCAGGTTCCATCGTAAGCCGTAACAATAACGCATGGGCACAAAGGATTCTTCCTTTGTGCCTTTGCTGTGTTGTGGCAACAGGTTTTTATGTGCCGACCGCTTCGGCGCAATCCAAGGACATCACCAATCGGTTGTCCCGTCTCGAAAACGAAATCGAAACGCTGAACCGTGCCGTCTATAAAGGTGAAATGCCTCCGGCTGGCACTGCCTCTGCCGGTGTGCCGCAGGATTCATCCATGCTCGATAAACTGCAGCAGCTTGAAAACGAAGTCCGCGATTTGACCGGCAAGGTTGAACAACAGGCCTATGATAACCAGCAGCTCCAGATGAAACTGGATGCGCTGTCACAAGATTCCCGCATGCGTCTCGATGCCATCGAAGCCCAGCTTCGCAATGCGCCCGCCCCGCAGGCGCAGCAGCAACCGATTCCCCAGCAACAACCAGCCGGGCAATTCCCGGTGACGGTTGGCGATCAACCGCAAGCGCAGCCGATGCCGATTGATCCCGCGACCACGATCACAGGCAATGAAACCGGCGGTGCCGCCGTGGGCGATGCTGCCGCGCTCTATGAACAGGGCTTTGGTGAAATAAAACGTGAAGATTATCCAGCGGCTGAAAAAACCTTCACCGATTTCATGAAACAATATCCGGACCATGCGCTGGCACCCAATGCCCTCTACTGGCTTGGTGAAACACACTATGTCCGCAAGCAGTATGACAAGGCCTCCCGCGTTTTTGCCGAAGCCTTCCAGAAATTCCCCAACGGTCCCAAGGGCGCCGACAATCTTTTGAAATTGGGGATGAGCCTTGCGGGTGCGGGTAAAAAATCAGATGCGTGTATTGCCCTCGGTGAACTCAAACGTAAATATCCCAATGGGCCTGCCCCCGTGCTGACCAAGGGCGATCAGGAAATGCAGTCTTTGGGCTGCTCCTAAGCTTTGCGCCCTCTGGCAAAAGCCGCTTGCCCGCCGTATAGTGGCCCCATGTCTTTAACCAACGATGATTTTGCCAAGTCCATGACGGGCATTGATACGCCGCACGCGATTGCGATTGGCGTGTCGGGTGGTCCCGATTCCATGGCGCTGTGCAAATTGCTGTCACACTGGGCGGCGCCACAAAACATCATCGTTCACGCGATTACGGTTGATCATGGATTGCGTACGGAATCCGCAGATGAGGCCAAACAGATTGGCGATATCGTTCGGCACTGGCCGCAGGTGAAACATGTCATCCTGCGCTGGGAAGGGGAGAAGCCGGAAAGCCGCATCCTCGAAGAAGCCCGCGCCGCCCGGTACGATCTTATCAAAACCTATATGCGTCAGCATGGCATCAGCCATCTGTTCACAGCGCATCATCAGGATGATCAGGCCGAAACATTTTTGATCCGCCTTGCCAAGGGTAGCGGGCTCGATGGTTTGGCAGGGATGCAGAAAATTGCACAGCAGGATGATATCTCCCTTTGCCGTCCGTTGCTGGATGTCTCCAAGGCCGACCTGATTGCCTATTGCGAAGCGGAAAACATTGCGTTTGTGAATGATCCGACGAACGAAAATGAAAAATATCTGCGACCGCGCCTGCGGGCTTCGCGTGCCGTTCTGGAAGAGGAGGGGTTAAGCGCAAAACGTTTATCCGTTACGGCGATGCGTCTTGCCCGTGCCCGCAGTGCCCTTGAAAGCATGGCGGAGGAATTGTTTGAACGCGCATTGAAAGATCAATCCGCCGATCAGATCGTCTTGGACTGGGCCATGCTCAAATCCGCACCGGAAGAATTGACCCTGCGTGTCCTGACGCAGGCGATTGACCGGATTCACCCTGAGGATGATTATGGCCCGCGTATGGAGCGTTTGGAACAGCTTCTGGCCCGGATGCTGGGAGATAAGACCTTTAATGGTGCCACGCTGGGCGGTTGTCTCTTTGCACCTTCTGCAAAAAATGGGACACTGACGATCACAAAGGAAAAACCATGATCCGCCTTCTGGGATTGATATTTTTTGCGATGATATTGTCGGCCCCCGCCCAGGCCGCGACCAGCTATCGCAATTTCGTCTGGGGCGTTTCCCCCGCCGATGTCAAAAAATTCGAAAGCGCGATCAATTACGATGACAAAGATGGCACGCTGTCTTTCTTCGAGGACACGAGCGTCGGCCGTAATGTCATTCGCTATGATTTTCGTGATGATAAATTATGGCGTATCCGGGTTGGGTATCAGGAACTGCACCGCCCCTATATCAATCAAATCCTCGATATCGCGGCGGATGAACAGGCAAAACTCACCAAAAAATTCGGCAAGCCGGTGAATGAAAAACTGGTCTGGAAAGATCTCTGGTACAAACGCTATGCCAAACTATTCGAACGCGCCTTTGGCATGGGCAAGGTGACGATTGAAAGCGAATGGCAGAATGAAGACACCAACGTCGTTTTTCGCGCCTATAAAGGCGACCCGTATTACGAGGTCGGATATACATTAGAAAACAGGGCGGCGGCAGCAGAAGCGGTGCAGGGCCTGCTCCCTTTTACATTTAATGAGTAGCCTTTTTTACGCCTTCTTTGCTATATAATATGATAAATGCTA
>CAZUYV010000217.1:0-3291 GCA_964624435.1 uncultured Micavibrio sp.
TTTTTGGCGGGAATCTCGCCGCGCAGAATCCGGGCGAAAATATTGTTGTCATCATATGGCATACCGGCCTCCTTGATATCTTTACAAAATCTAAATCCATCTATACTAAAATTTGGTATGATTATCTATCCCGCTATCGACCTTAAAGACGGCCAATGCGTACGCCTCAACCGGGGCAACATGGATTCAGCCACTATTTATAACGATAACCCGGCCGCGCAAGCGCGCGAATGGGCCGAAGTTGGCTTCTCCTGGTTGCACGTCGTTGATCTCAATGGGGCCGTTGATGGCAAACCTGTGAATGTTGAAGCGGTGCGCGCCATTCTCGCTTCCTCCGATTTGCCAGTGCAGCTTGGCGGCGGGATCCGTTCCCTGAAACAGATTGAAGACTGGCTGTCCGAAGGTGTATCGCGCGTGATCCTCGGAACCTCTGCCGTTAAAAATCCGGCGCTGGTTCGTGAAGCCTGTGATTTATTCCCCGGGCAGATTGTTGTTGGCATCGATGCCCGCGGCACACGCGTCGCCGTCGAAGGATGGGTTGAAGAATCCGATATGGAGGCCAATGATCTTGCCGCCCTGTTTGAAGATGCCGGTGTTTCAGCCATCATTTATACCGATATCGAACGAGACGGTACCGGCAAGGGCCTGAACATGGACTCTACCATTTCACTCGCGAAATCCACCATGATCCCGGTTATTGCTTCGGGCGGGGTTGCCTCGCTTGCCGATGTCCGCGCCGTCCGCGACGCTGTGCCCCACGGCGTTTCAGGCATGATCATTGGCACAGCCCTTTATGATGGCGCCATCAATCCCCAGCTGGCCCTGCGCGAAGCCCTGATCTAATCGCTTTATTTGCGCTGTCTGGCCTACTATACTGGGCACATGACAAATTATTCCATCCTTGAAACATTGTTTGAAACGATTGAAGGGCGCAAAGGCGCGGATCCGCAATCATCCTATGTGGCCTCTCTGTTCGACAAGGGCACCGCCAAGATTGCACAAAAGGTCGGCGAAGAAGCAATGGAAACCGCTATTGAGGCCGTGCAGGGCGATCCTGAAAAATTGAAACAGGAATCGGCGGATCTTCTCTTCCACCTGCTCGTTCTCTGGGCCGATCAGAACATCAAACCAGAAGATGTTTTCGCCGTGCTGGAATCCCGTATGGGCACCAGCGGTCATGACGAAAAAGCGTCACGCAATACCTAGTTCTTTTGTGTCAGGAAACCCGGCATAGGCCGTAGTGTTTCAATTTTTTCTTCCAGCTGATGAATTTTTTCTTCAATCGGGTCAGCGCATTCGCCATCGGGCAAACCGTAAGCGCAAGAATCCGTTTCCGCGCGTTTCAGAAGGGCATGCGCCGGATTTCCAACCATCGTTGTGTCCTCTGCAACATCACTTGTGACCACGGCGCTCGCGCCGATACGCGCGTGATTGCCCACGGTGATGGGGCCGAGAACCTGCGCATTCGCCCCTATCACAACATCATTGCCAATGGTGGGGTGACGTTTTTCACCGGAACCGCCATTGCCTTTGCCACCCAGCGTAACGCCCTGATAGATCGTGCAATTGTCGCCGATAATCGCCGTCTGGCCAATGACAACACCCATACCGTGATCGATGAAAAGATCGCGGCCGATTTGTGCCTGCGGATGAATTTCGATGCCCGTGATCAAACGGCCGATATGCGCCCACAACCGTGCGAATGCGCGTAAATTATACCGCCACAGGAATTGTGCAACAGGGTGGAAAAGAGTCATAACATGAAAACCGGGATAGGCCAGGACAACTTCGAAGAAAGTCGGCGCAGCCGGATCACGTTTTTGAATTGATTCAAGCAAACTCATTTATTTTATTCCATTCCATCGAAGAGAGCAGTTGAAAGATAGCGTTCAGCAAAGGAGGCCAAAACCACGACAATCATTTTGTTTTCATTTTCAGGGCGAAGTGCAACCTGCATTGCGGCCCACAGCGCCGCACCCGATGAAATACCCACGGGCAAACCGTCGGACTTCGCCACTTCACGCGCAATCTTGAACGCATCGTCATTATCGACCTTGATGATTTCATCGATTATTTTGGTGTTGAGAATGCTCGGAATAAACCCGGCCCCAATACCCTGAATTTTGTGGGGAGATGGCGCACCGCCGGAAAGTACCGGACTGGCCGACGGTTCAACCGCGATCGTTTTAAACGATGGCTTCTTTTGTTTCAAAACTTCGGACACACCCGTCAATGTCCCGCCTGTCCCGACGCCGGAAATCAATATGTCGCATTTGCCATCCGTATCATTCCAGATTTCCATCGCGGTGGTCTTGCGGTGAATGGCGGGGTTCGCCGGATTATCAAACTGGCCGAGGATGCAGGAATCTTTTATTTCGGCTTTCAATTCTTCGGCCTTGGCGATCGCGCCCTTCATGCCCTTGTCGGCAGGCGTCAGCACCAATTCGGCGCCGAGGAATTTTAACATCTTGCGCCGTTCGACCGACATGCTTTCCGGCATGGTGAGGATAAGGCGGTATCCCTTGGCGGCAGCGACGAAGGCCAGCGCTATCCCGGTATTGCCGGATGTCGGTTCGATCAATGTGGTTTTGCCGGGTGTGATTGTTCCGGCAATTTCCGCATCTTCCACCATGGCAAGGCCGATGCGATCTTTGACAGATCCTAGAGGATTGAAGAATTCCAGTTTGGCGACAAGATCTGCCTTGATGCCATGGGCCGCACAGAAACGCGGCACACGGATAAGGGGCGTTGCCCCAATGGTTTCAATGATGCTGTCGTAAATTTTTCCGCGAAATTCAGCCATGGCCTATCTCCTATCTTGTGCCCTGCACTATAGAGATAGAATGCCGCTTCGCCAAGTCACGCCTTACTGGCCTAAGATTTAAAGAAATCCGGATTGATATTTTTGTAATAATAGAGGGAGCTAATAGTTTCCCCTTCGGCCCTTACAGAATAAGGGTGCTCGCCAAAACGGACATACCCCATGCTTTCATAAAGGGTAATCGCGCTTTCCATCGTGCTGCGAACATCAAGGTTGATCACGGCATAGCCTGCTTCTTTGGCTTTGTCCTCAACCGTTTTCAACAACATGCGGGCGATACCATGACCACGCGCCCATGGCGCCACGAAGTTGGTTGTCATCTGCAAGGCATGGGCCTGCGCTTCGTTGTTTCCCGGCGGAAGAATAAGTTGTGTTGTACCACATATAACACCATCAAGACGAGCAATGAACAGCCAGCGTGTCGGCGCTGTAATAACGCCCTGCCAATATCTTTCCATCGCGCTGCGTTC
>CAZUYV010000218.1:0-3280 GCA_964624435.1 uncultured Micavibrio sp.
ACCGGGCGTTTGACGGAAAGATCCGATAAAATCATTGGGCTTTACCTTCCGGTGCCTTGGCTCCCGCCTCTGGGGCCTTTTGATATTTCTTCAAAACATCCTGCAAGCTATCGCCTTTTTCCTGCACAGCCAGAACATTGACAGACTTGCCGGGCTGCGCTGTCATCGTGCCCTGCACCACCACCTGCTCCCCAGCGACCAGATTTTCAGTCACTTCAATATCGCCGGGACGGCGCGTACCAACGGTGATTTCACGTTTTTCCACGCTCGGTGGATTAGCAACTTGATCGACCACAAGCACAAATGTCTTGCGCCCTTCAGGGATAATCGCGGTTTCAGGAATAGACAGGGATTCACGCGGGTTTTTAAGCAGCTCTACAGTCATCAACAATCCGGGTTTCAACACGCCATCGGGATTGGGGATGATGGCACGCACACCAACGGCACGGGTCACTTCATCAATCTGGCTATCTATAGCTGAAATTGTTCCGGCGTAGGATTCAGTAAAACCTGTGGCCTTCGCATTGATGCCGATTCCGGTTTTCAAGGTTGGAAGAAAAACGGATGGCACAGAAAAATCGAGCTTCATCACGGAATCATCGTCGAGCGTTGTGATCTTCGCACCGGGCTGAAGCAATGTTCCCACGCTGATATTACGCAGGCCGACAATGCCATCGAACGGCGCGACAATAATATGGTCTTCCATGCGCGATTGCAGGGCGGCCATCCCGGCCCTGGCGGAAGTATAATCACGCTGGCGTTCTTCAAGGATGGATTTGGAGGCGGCACCACTCTTGGCCAGTTCCTTCGCGCGTTCCAATTGCTTGGAAGCTTCATTGACGGCGGCGCGTTGCTGATCGATCAGGGCCTTTTCTTCGCCACTGGTCATCTCGACAAGGATGTCACCCTTCTTCACACGCTGCCCATCTTCAAAGTTGATGGCGGTCACGATTTCCGTAACGGTTGATGCAAGGGTGATGGTTTCATTGGCACGCAATGTGCCGATAGCCTCTACCCGATCGACGAATTTATCTTGGGCGACGGTGTAGACAACAACAGGGGTTGGCGCGGCGGCACCCGGCCCCCCTTTTCCACCTTTGGGCTGCGCAATGGCAGACACAGGTACAATAAAAAGACACAGGCCGAGGGCGGACAAAAGCAGGCGATTCATGATCATGATCCCGGTTGGTGTTGGTCGCACTTATAGATAAGTAAGGTGTGCCAGTTGGTTATACGCGCCAAGCGGCAAAACCCTTCTCACTAACCTACAACAGCCGGGATTATTCTCAAGTCCCTAATATAAAATGATTATTTTAGGCTTGTGCCCGCATCGTTTCAAGCTCAAGCCAGCGTTCTTCTGCCGCTTCCAGCGCGCCCTTGGTGGCCTCCAGTGCGGCAGAAGTTTTCAGGAAAACCTGCGGTTGCTTGGAATATAGATCGGGATCTTCCAGCACACTTAACAGATCGCTGATCTCCTGCTCCAACTCCGCCATTTTCGCAGGCAGGGAATCGAGTTCAAACTGCAGAGAGTAGGTGAGTTTTTTCTGTGAGCCTTTGGCAGGAACAATGGGCGTGGCGGAATTGTTCGCAGCCTTCACTTTTTTAAGCGCAACTTCGGCAGGCGTTTCTTTTTTCTCGTTCTGTTTCTTCTCAAGGTAATCGCTGTAACCACCGATAACACCATCGATTTCTCCGTCACCTTCAAACGCCAGAATTTTTGTGACGGTTTGATCGAGGAAGTCGCGGTCGTGCGATACGACAATCAGCGTTCCTTTGTACTGCGACAAAATATCTTCCAGCATATCGAGCGTATCCATGTCGAGATCGTTGGTCGGCTCATCGAGGATCAGGCAGGTTTTGGGATTCGCCAAAATCTTAGCGAGCATCAATCGGTTCTTCTGCCCGCCGGATAATGTTCCAACCTTGTGATTGGCCTTTCCCGGATCAAAAAGAAAATCCTTCAAGTATCCGACAACATGGCGTGATTTCCCCATGACATCGACATGATCGCCACCTTCGGGGCAGAGCGTTTTCCACAAAGTCTCATCATCTTTAAGGTCTTTGCGCTTTTGATCGAAGTAAGAAAATTCCAGTTCCTTCTTGCGCTTGATATTGCCGCCATCGGCTTCCAGTTCGCCGATCAGAAGTTTGAGGAAACTGGTCTTGCCCGACCCATTCTTGCCAAGGATGCCAATCCGGTCGCCACGTTGGATGCGCAGGAAGAAGTTTTTGAGGATGATCTTCTCACGCCCCTCTTCCTTAAACGTCTTGCTGACATTGTAAAACTCGCAGACGATGCGCGATGTCATTTCGACATCTTCCATCTCAACTTTGACCTTGCCCATCATTTTGCGGAACGCGCTCAAATCGGCCTTTAACGCTTCTCGCGCCGCCCGCACTTGCTCGACACGGCGAACATTGCGCTTGCGGCGGGCCTTCACGCCACGCGAAGCCCACTCGGATTCGGCCTCAACATATTTCGCCCGGTTGGCGAGTTCCCGTTCTTCCTGCTCGATCAGCAATGTCGACCATTCATCAAAATAGGCAAAACCCTTCGGCGCGACTTTTAACTTCCCGCGATCCAGCCAGAAAATCGTATTGGAAATATTCTCAAGGAATTTCCGGTCATGGGAAACACAGAGCAATGCACCGCGGTAATTGCGCAAATATTCTTCCAGCCATTCAATGATCGTCAAATCAAGGTGGTTGGTCGGCTCATCGAGCAACAACAGATCGGGATCTTCAACCAAAGCCCGCGCCAGGGCAGCGCGGCGTACCTGCCCACCGGAAAGATTTTGCATCTTGTCATCGAGCTTTAGGTCGAGCGGCGCCACCACCATTTCGATCTTGTAATCGCGCTCCCATGTTTCAAGGCCAGCGCCGAATGTTTCGAAAATGAAATCGGCAACGGTCTGCCCGGGTTTGGGTTGCACATCCTGCTGCAGATAGCCGATCTTGATCCCATCGAGCAGCCAGCGTTCACCATCATCGAGGTCCCGCGCACCCGTGATGATATTCATCAGGGTCGATTTACCCGTCCCGTTTTTCCCGACAAGGGAAATGCGGCTACCATCCTGAATATTGAAGGTAAGGTCTTGAAAGAGCGGCACATTGCCAAAGCTCACCACCGCGTCGCGCACACTTAATATTAGCTGTCCTGTTCCCATGGGGAGCTATATGTCTGTTTTTACGGCAAAACTCAAGGAAATCCCGCCTATTGTGCGGCTTTTGCCGGGTCGCCCTCATCTTCGCTGAAAATCCGGCCCTGAATGGCGCGGTA
>CAZUYV010000219.1:0-3264 GCA_964624435.1 uncultured Micavibrio sp.
TCGAAGAAAACCGGATTTACGTTCCCATCGTTGCCTGCGGAATCGGGACCGATGCCCGCGCCGCCGTGAAGGCGATTGAAGATGGTGCCAAGGAATACCTGCCCCTGCCCCCTGATGCGGAACTGATCGCGGCGGTGCTTGAGGCCGTAACACAAGACAATAAGGATGCGTTGATTGCCAATGATGCGGCGATGCAGAACGTCCTGAAACTGGCCGACAAGATTGCGCCTTCCGAAGCCACCGTCCTCATCACCGGTGAATCAGGAACCGGTAAGGAAGTAATGTCTTCCTACATCCACAAAAAATCAAAACGCTCGGGCGGACCATTCATCGCCGTCAACTGCGCGGCCATTCCTGAAAATCTTCTGGAATCCGAATTGTTCGGCCATGAAAAAGGCGCCTTCACTGGCGCCGCAGGCCGCCGCATCGGGAAATTTGAAGAAGCCAATGGCGGCACGTTGCTGCTCGATGAAGTCTCCGAAATGCACCCGTTGCTACAGGCAAAACTCCTACGCGCGATTCAGGAACGGGAAATCACCCGCATCGGTTCGAACGATTCCGTAAAGGTCGATGTGCGTATCCTTGCCACATCGAACCGCAATCTCGAAACTTCCGTGCAAAAGGGCGAATTCCGCGAAGACCTTTATTTCCGCCTGAATGTCGTGAACATCAAACTCCCGGCCCTGCGTGAACGCCCCGGCGATATCTTGCCCCTCGCCCAGTTCTTCACCGACAAATACGCGGTCGCGAACGGCGTTGATAAAAAGAAACTGTCTAAAGAAGCGGAAAGTAAGCTCAAAGCCTATCACTGGCGCGGCAATATCCGCGAACTTGAAAACACCATGCACCGCGCGATTTTGATGAGCATGGAAAATGAGCTGGAGGCCGATGCCATCCATCTCACCGAAAGCGATTTCAACTCCGGTGGCAATGCTGCTGCCTCGCCGTCCAAGGCGCCCGATCCTGCCGGTGTGTCACCCTCCACAACATCCGCCCCGAAAAATACCGGCGCGGTTGAAACCTTGATTGGTCGCACCATTGCCGATGTCGAACGCGATATGATCCTGAACACATTGGAACATTGCATTGGTAACCGCACCCATGCCGCCAATATCCTCGGCATCTCCATCCGCACCCTGCGCAACAAACTGGCGCAGTATAAGGATGAAGGGGTTGAAATCCCCCCGGCTGCCCAAGGTGGTTTATAAAAGGAGTTACTATGGACCTGAAAAATCTTCGTTCGCGCTTTGCCGCTTTCGCCAACAATTACCTGACGCTCGTTTCTTCTGATTTTAGCGATGGCTACGCCCTGCCTTTAACTGAAGAACAGAAGGCAGAAATTGATCCAAAAAGAAGAGGATCAGTCCTCAAAAATCTTATCGGGGAATTTTACGGCGTTCCATCCGGCATACGCTGAGCGTTTTTCTTCGCCATCAGGTTTTCAAGATGGGTGATGACACCGTCATACCCTTGCGCACATTCCGAACTCGGCTTGATCGTGGCGTTGGATTTCTCCGGTACCATGGCGGCATAGGTTGCGTTGTTTGCCACAACCATATTTTCCGTCTGCGTGAATTCATTCACGCCCTTGTGCTCGCAGGCGACGAGCATCAACATTACTGCAATTAAAATAATAGAAAAACGCATGGAAACCCCTTTATCCATTTAAGGGTAGTCCACCCGTGCCAATCCGCCAAGCGTAAATATTACGGCGCTGGGTTTTCAAACCACATATAGGCGTTGTTGGTGGGAAGATGAGTGATGTGCGGTGATTTTTCTTGCCCTACGCCCCGGCGCAGATACATCCAGGCTTTTACCCCACCGTTCAGCATAATCTCTTCACGATCATATTTGACGCCGACACCTTCGAGCTCATCAAGCTTCGCTAAGGTCGTGTCATCCACGGCATAGATTTCCCCACTGATACGTCCGCCATGGTCTACTTTTCTTACACCCGGTGTATATTTCCCCGGGGATGTCGCAGATTCAAATTGTTCCATCAGGTAAATCGGGTCTCTGGTCGCTTTGGTCCCGGCATACACCTCATCTTGCAAAAGATGATGATTGCGCTGGCCGTGCTTAAGCGTGCCATAAACAAAAACAAGATGAACCATATCAAACTCCTTTAGAAAACAACAAGGCACCCTTGCGGGTGCCTTGCAAAAAACATAATAACTTAGTTGTACGACTTCACGGTCGTTGTACTTTTTACAGCAGGCGCAGGGCTTGTGGCCGGGGTGCTGTTGTAAATCGTTGTCGTTGTGGTTGTTGCCGGCGCGGCAATAACTGGCGCGGGCGCAGGCTCGATGGTGTTCACAGTTGTAGTGGTGACCGTCGCAGCGGCTGGTGATGCGACCAAATGAATTTGCACTTTGCGGTCAAGCCCGCCTTGATCTGCCGCTGTTCCACCGGCAACCGGAACCACGTTAGCTGTTTGTGGCACTGGGGCAATCTGCGGCTTGATGAAAGAAGCATTAATGCCACGCTCAATCAAAGCCTGACGCACATTCAATGCACGCGATGTGGCCAGAAGACGATCAGATTCAGAGGCATTGCCGAGCAGTGTAAAACCGGTGATCACGGCCGTATAACCCGCGCCTTCCGGGGATGATAGGAACGATGCCAATTGTCCGATAATCGCAACGGATGGTGCATCGATTACATCGGCCTTTGGCGCAAAACTAATCTCTGTCATTTGCGGACCATCGGCAGGAACGATGGCGCCAGCGGAAACAGTACCCGCGGCCGGCATCACAATCTGTGCCATGGCGGTATTGAACCCTTCCTTGCAGGATGCGTAGTGCGATTCATCAGCGGCTTCTTCAGCGCGTTCCAGCCAGCAATCGAAATTCGTCTGGGCTTTGGCCAGTTGTGGCTCGTATCCCGCCATACCGCCGTTGCGCAAGGCAGAGATCAGGCTCTCACGGGCTTCATTCAGTTCGGGAATTTTATCCTGTGGTACGTCAAAGGAGGCAACACGAGACGGCGCGGTCAATTCCCCCTTCGCGGCGGCAACGGCTTTGCCGGTGTAAAGCTTAGCGGCCTTGTAGTCATAGGCTTTGTCATTCTCATATTTGGCCAGATCGTAATAATCGCGGGCCAGATATTGGCCGAGGCTGGCGGTGTTCGTGGCTGTCTCGTTTCCGGCGGCTGGGGCGATATCTTGCGGCGCGGTTGCGGCCTGCGCACTGGCATAGCTGGATTTGGTGATTTTGCTGTCGAGCGAGGACAAATCTTCGCTGTAATGGCTGCAAGCGCCAAGAA
>CAZUYV010000220.1:0-3262 GCA_964624435.1 uncultured Micavibrio sp.
TGTGTAACACTAGGAACGTGACGTAACAATTTGTAACACTTCAGAAAGCAGGGCTTCGGCCCTGCTTTTCTGCTTTTAGACTGTGGAGAGCGTGGCGCCGCTGGGTGTAACCATCAGGCGGTAGGCCTCAAGGATCATGACGCCCGTGTTGTTGACCACATCGAATTCATAGCCGTGTTCGGATGGCCGGCGTTCCGAAAGCTCGATCGCCCCTTTGAGCATATCCCAGAGGTCAAATCCATTAACCCGGAGTTCGGTGAGGACGTCCCAATACCAGTCTTTCAGATCCACCACCCGGTGGACGTTGTCGGGGTAAAAAAGGAGGGTGCTATGGCTGTGACCAAAGCCTACGGAGCCGGTGGGTTTCAAATTTAAAGCATGTCGCATACTATAATTCTGACAAATACGGGCAAGAGAAGTCAAAAAGCGGCTAACAAAGCCTTAAAACCCGCAGTGAAGCAGAATTCACTAATGCAGAGCGATGTATACCTGACGCCTTGATTTTTGGGGTATCTTTTTTACATCTTTGAAAGATAATCCTTTTATACTTCTAGTAAGACCCACTGGAGCCAAGTACCCATGGAATTCGACCGTTACACCGAAAAATCCAAAGCCCTTTTGCAAAAGGCCCAAACGCTGGCCATGCGCAATAATCACCAGTCGCTGGAGCCGGAGCATATGCTCAAGGTGATGCTGGATGATGAGGATGGGCTAACCGACCGCCTGATCCAGGCGGCGGGTGGGGATACGAATCGTATCAGAAAGGCGACCGAGCGGGTTTTGGCCAAATTGCCGTCTGTAACAGGTTCTGGAAGCGGCGGTCTCCGTATTTCAAGTGATTTATCAAGAACGCTTGATAACGCTTTGAATTTGGCTGAAAAAGCAGGAGATAAGTACGTTACAGTTGAGCGTGTATTCCAAGCCATGGTGATGGCCGCGTCCACATCCGATATGGGCGAGATTATGGCGGAGGGAGCCGTACGGGCAGAAGCCGTCAATCAGGCGATCAACGCCATGCGCAAGGGCCGGACCGCCGATAGCCCGTCCGCAGAAGATCAATTTGAGGCCCTTTCAAAATATGCCCGCGACCTGACCAAAGATGCCCGGGATGGGAAGCTCGACCCCATTATCGGCCGTGATGAAGAGATCCGCCGTACGATTCAAATCCTTTCCCGCCGTACAAAGAACAATCCTGTGCTTATCGGTGAACCGGGGGTGGGGAAAACTGCGATTATCGAGGGTTTGGCCCTGCGTATCATCAATGGTGATGTGCCTGAATCGCTTAAGGGAAAACGGCTTATGGCGCTCGATTTAGGGGCCATGATTGCCGGTGCAAAATTCCGTGGAGAATTTGAGGAAAGGCTGAAGGCCGTACTTGATGAGATCAAGACAGCTAGCGGCGAAATCGTCCTTTTCCTGGATGAGCTGCATACGTTGGTAGGCGCTGGAAAAGCTGATGGCGCGATGGATGCGTCCAATATGTTGAAGCCGCCTTTGGCGCGCGGCGAGCTTCATATGGTCGGTGCGACCACCTTGGATGAGTATCGCAAGCACATTGAAAAAGACGCGGCGCTGGCGCGGCGGTTCCAACCAGTCTTCGTGTCCGAACCGAACGTTGAAGACACGATTTCTATCTTGCGCGGCCTGAAAGAGAAGTACGAAGCCCATCACGGCGTACGCATTACCGATGGCGCCATCGTGGCGGCGGCAACCCTGTCGAACCGTTACATCACCGATCGATTTTTACCGGACAAAGCCATCGATCTGGTCGATGAAGCGGCGAGCCGTCTGCGTATGCAGGTCGATTCCAAGCCCGAAGCCATCGATGAGTTGGACCGCCGGATTATCCAGTTGAAGATCGAGCGGGAGGCGCTGTCTAAGGAGAATGACAAGGCTTCAAAAGATCGTTTAGAAAAACTTGATAGTGAATTGAAAGATCTTGAAAAAAAGTCGGCAGACTTGACCGGGCAATGGCAGGCGGAGAAGGAAAAGCTCAATGCCGGTCAGAAAGCGACCGAGGAGCTGGACCGGGCACGGATAGAGCTGGAACAAGCGGAACGGGATTCCGACTGGGGCCGCGCGTCCGAATTGAAATACGCCAAAATCCCCGAACTGGAGCGCCGCTTGTCCGACGCCGCCAATGTGAATGCCGGCAGCATGATAAACGAAGAAGTGACCGATAATGATATTGCCGCCGTGGTCAGCAAATGGACCGGAATCCCGGTTGATAAAATGCTGGAGGGGGAGCGGGTCAAATTGCTCGCCATGGAAGACAAACTCAGCCAGCGGGTGGTCGGCCAAGACGCTGCCGTCAAGGCGGTATCGAATGCTGTTCGCCGCTCTCGCGCCGGATTGCAATCACCCAACCGCCCGATCGGGTCGTTCCTGTTCCTCGGCCCCACCGGGGTTGGGAAAACCGAACTGACCAAGGCGCTCGCCGAATTCCTGTTCGATGACGACACCGCCATGGTCCGGATCGATATGTCCGAATATATGGAGAAACATTCGGTGAGTCGTTTGATCGGCGCCCCTCCGGGTTATGTTGGATATGAAGAGGGGGGCGCGCTCACCGAAGCGATCCGCCGCCGCCCATATCAGGTTGTCCTGTTCGATGAAGTCGAAAAAGCGCATCCGGATGTTTTCAACGTTCTTCTTCAAGTGCTCGATGATGGCCGGCTGACAGATGGTCAGGGGCGTACGGTCGATTTCACCAATGCGGTTTTGATCATGACGTCCAACCTTGGAGCGGAGTTCCTGGTGAACCTGCCGGACAATCTGACCGTCAACGATGTCCGCGAGGAAGTGATGGATGTGGTCCGCAAGGCGTTCCGCCCCGAATTTCTCAACCGCCTCGATGAGATCTTGCTATTCCAGCGTTTGGGCCGCGAACAGATGACGGGTATTGTCGATATCCAGCTTGGTTATCTTCACAAACTTCTGGCCGGACGTCAGATCAGCCTTGATGTCCAGCCCGATGCCAAGAAATGGATCGCCGAGAAGGGGTATGATCCCGCCTATGGCGCACGCCCTCTCAAACGCGTGATCCAGACCGAATTGCAGAATAAGCTGGCCGAGCTAATCCTTGAAGGCAAGGTCGAGGATGGCGGCGCGGTCCGGGTCAGCGTCAAAGGCGATGCGCTGGATTTTGCCATAAGCAAGCCGGGCGCTAAGGCGCGCGAGGCTGCCTAAGTTCCCGCCCCAAAAGCAGGTTTGTCAACGCCCCCTCTTTACGGTAATTTAGAGGGGTCTTTGATTCTTACCC
>CAZUYV010000221.1:0-3257 GCA_964624435.1 uncultured Micavibrio sp.
TTCAAGCATCCCACAACGCTGGAAGATATGACCTTCACGGTTGAGTGCCCGTTCTGATTTTTTAGGAGGACGATGGTGGCTCTGGCAAGATTTGAACTTGCGACCAAAGGATTATGATTCCTCTGCTCTACCACTGAGCTACAGAGCCAATTTTTCGTCACGCTTTATGGCCTTTTCGGACCAGCCTGTCAAGCCGCCAAGGACATAGATTTATTGTCCGATCCGGCGATCCAGCCGCCGCCAATAACGCGGGAACCAAGGTAGCAGGCGGCCGCCTGGCCGGGGGATACGCCGAACTGCGCCTCCGCCAGATGGATTTCCGCAGCCCCATCCGCGACCGCATAAAGCATGGCATCGACCGCGCGGGTCATGGAACGAACCTTCACCTGTACGGGAAGGCCTTCCGCCGGAATGGCGGTCAGGAAATTGCTTTCCTTCAAATAGACGATATCGCGTGCGAGCGCTTCTTTCGGCCCCACCAGTACACGGTTCGCGCCCGGGTCAATTTTCACGACATAGAACGGATCGTTCGCATCATTGTGGCCGCCGCCGATACCAAGACCACGGCGCTGGCCAATCGTGTAACCAACGATGCCGTCATGGCGGCCGAGGACGCGACCATCGATATGCACGATGTCCCCGGGCAAAGACGCCTGCGGCGCGATCTTCTTCACCACGGCGGCGTAATCGCCATTGGGGACGAAACAGATATCTTGGGAATCCGGCTTACCGGCATTGATCAACCCCAGACGATCCGCATGGGTGCGCGTGACCGATTTATCCCAGCCGCCCAATGGGAAGCGCAGGAAATCAAGCTGTTCCTGTGTTGTCGCGAAAAGGAAATAGCTCTGGTCCTTTGTCACATCAAAGGCGCGGTGCAGTTCGGCCTGACCCGTCGCATCATTCACCACGCGCTGAATATAGTGTCCTGTTGCCATACAATCGGCACCGAGATCACGCGCCACTTTTAAAAGGTCGCGGAATTTGACGGTCTGGTTGCATTTCACGCAAGGGATGGGCGTTTCACCTTGCAGATAGGATTCAACGAAACCGTCGATCACGCTCTCTTTAAAATTGTCTTCGTAATTAAGAACGTAATGCGGGAAGCCTTTTTCTTCGGCCACGCGTTTCGCATCGTAAATATCTTGGCCCGCGCAACACGCGCCTTTTTTCGCAACAGCCGCGCCGTAATCATACAACTGCAACGTTACGCCAACGACATCATAGCCTTGTTCATGGAGCAGGGCGGCGGTGACGGATGAATCAACCCCGCCCGACATGGCCACCACCACGCGGGTTTCAGATTCAGGTTTCGCAAATCCCATAGAGTTCAATTTCATCGCGTTAACTTTTATAGGTAGAACGCTCTAAAAAGCAAGATTTTTGCATAATCTGGAAGGCGAGAACGATGTTTTTGGTCACCGCTGGCCCTTCCTGGCCGAGATAGCGTTTGAGCGCCAATAGTTCGTTTGCGGGAATTGTTTTTGGCGCCGAAAGAGAGAGGCGGATCAAGCGGATATAGCGTTGCTGGCGCGTGAGGGCCGCATAGAACATACGGATTTCGGCCCGGCGGCCCCCATGTTTAAAGGAATTGGCGGCGGATTTTGCCTTCCCGGCAGCGGTTTTGGGGCCGGTGGATTTGGTCCAGATTTTCCGTGCGCGCATCATGGTGGATTGCCGGGCGCGGCGTTCCGGGCTCCAGCCCTTCGCTTGCGGGCTTTGTTGGGGGACAGCATTCATCAGAGGAATATACCACAAAAGGGAATAAATTCCTATATTATTTATGTCATCTATGACGATAAACTAATATCTTCACTAAAAATGATAGGCCTCAATAATATTATTCGAGCTTAAAATGGAAGATATACTTGATCATTACGAGAATGAAGTAACCGTCGCATTCGAAGATGAAAATTATCTCGTTCGCGATAATGGTTCTGTGTACAGGAAATGCCGCCAAGGCAAAAATAAACGAAAGCTTGATGAAGTTTGGACATTTGGGAATGAAAATTCCACAAACCCATATTTACACCTTTCAGACACGCGCGTTCACAGAATTGTTGCGACTGCTTTTCATGGGGAGCCGTCCGATCCTAAACATGTAGTAGATCACATTGATACAAATTGCAGAAATAATCGTCCTGAGAATCTAAGATGGCTTTCGCGCTTAGAGAATATCCTTAAGAATCCAGTGACTCGTAAAAAAATTGAATATCTTTGCGGCAGTATCGAGGCCTTTTTAGAAAACCCCTCTATGCTAAATGACCTACAAGGCGATCCTAACTATAAGTGGATGAGAGCAGTAACACCAGAAGAAGCGAGAAATTGCATGACTCGCATGTCCCTTTGGGCAAACTCTAATGAAAAAACTGGAAAATCGGCTGCGGTAATCAATAGCAAAAACTCTTTTCAAGAGAGGATCTATAGGCCACTAAAAAAGTGGGAGGCCGGATTAGGAAGGGAGCCCGGCCTTGAAATGGCTTTAACGCCATGGTGTGCACAATATTATTGGAGAGCAGGAGCCTATTTCCCTTCTTGTCCTAATAGTTTTGGAGCAGATCCTATCCAAGATTATTTTCAAAATCTAAAAAGTGGGGCTGTATTAGCTTATAGCGATCATGATGATATTTGTCCCAAATTCACAGTGCATGAATCCGTAATCCTTAAGGAAGGATCATCAATTTTAGTTTTGAGTGAGAGGGCGGATTCCAAGTGGTCAATTGTAGGAATCGAAGTGAATGAAAAAAGACATTTTATTCACTTTAATATCGGCACCTATTCCAGCAAAGACGAAGCTTACAGAGAATTCTCCTCCAAGAACGAACATACTAATTTTTGGTCAGAAGCATATTCTAATTCTTATGCTTAATGCATGTAAGCGATCACCACCCCGTCTTCGTTCCCGGTACAGCAACAACAAGACCATCGAGGTCATCCGTCACCATAATCTGGCAGGAGAGGCGCGACATGCGGCGGACATCAAAGCCAAGATCGAGCATGTCTTCTTCGTCGTCAGACCGTTCGCCATCGGGCAGGCATTTGTCCCACCAGTCGGGATGGATATACAAATGGCAGGTGGCGCAGGCGAGTGACCCGCCGCAGGTTCCTTCCACCTGATCGATATTGTTTTTGAGGCCGACTTCCATCAGCGAGAGGCCGATGGGCGCATCCACCACCTTGTCGGTTCCGTCTTTTAATTTGAATGTAATTTTAGGCATGGTTATTTCTTTATTCTGCCGAGCACGCGCGCATAGGCG
>CAZUYV010000222.1:0-2056 GCA_964624435.1 uncultured Micavibrio sp.
CCCACTTCCATCGTCCCCGGCATGCCCTTTGTGTTTGAGACTTTCATTCACAACTAACAGGGATTGAGGTTGCAAGGCCTGTGCCAGCGTGTCTCGTATCCGTTGCTGTCTTGTCATGATGGTTCTGTTAAACCACCAACCAAGACCTAAGTCAAAGACTTGTAGAAAAACCGCCAAAGCCTCATAATGGGAAGGTTATGCCCAGAATACAGTTGAAAGATAAATCGCCTGAGTTTCAGGAAACAAAAAGCAGAGCCAGAACAAAGGCTTGCGATATGCCCGGTTGCCGTGAGCATGGGGATTTCCGCGCGCCCAAGGACCGTTCCCTGTCCGACCATTACTGGTTCTGTCAAAGCCATGTCGCCGAATATAACAAGGCCTGGGACTTCTTTTCCGGTATGCACCCGGAAGAGGTGGAAAAACAGATCCTCAACAGCCTCTATGGCGATCGCCCTACCCGCCGCTATGATGTCAACGGCGCGATGGCGGATATCCTGCGGGCCCGTGCTTGGCAAACCTATCATTTCACCGAGGAAGAACCACCCAAGAGCTTCAACCATGATGGCAGCTTGAGGAAATCTCCTCAAACACCAGAAGAACAGGCGATGGAGCTGATGGGGCTTGAGGCACCGCTCGACCTCAAAATCATCAAGGCGCGCTACAAGGAACTAGCCAAGAAGCACCACCCTGATCTGAACAAAGGCGACAAGCAATCGGAAGAAACGTTGAAAGAAATCAATATGGCCTACACCATCCTGAAACTCGCCTTCGCGAAGTTTGAAAAGATGGAAGCCCGGGCCCGATAACTATGAACGTATTTTCCGACGCCTCGAAACTCCCCCTCCCCAATCATTATGACGGCAAGGTCCGCGACACGTTCGACCTCGGCGATGGCCGCATGGTGTTTGTAACGTCGGACCGTTTGAGCGCGTTTGACCGCGCGATTACAACCGTACCGCACAAGGGTGCGATCCTGAACGGCATCGCCAAATTCTGGTTCGACCGCACAGCGGATATTGTGCCCAATCACATCATTTCCTACCCTGACCCGAACGTCATGATCGTGAAGAAACTGACGATGCTTCCCGTGGAAGTTGTTGTCCGTGCGTATATGACCGGCACCACCGGTACATCGATCTGGACCAAATACAATAAGGGTGAGCGGAATATGTATGGCCACCACTTCCCTGAAGGCATGGTGAAGAACCAGAAACTTTGGACCAATATCATTACCCCCACGACCAAGGGTAAAAGCGATGATCCTATTTCATCGGCAGACATCGTGTCCTCTGGTCTCGTTGAAAAATCCTTGTGGGAACAAACTGAAAAGGCCGCGCTGGCGTTATTTGCGCGCGGGCAGGAAATCGCGGCAAAACAGGGCCTCATCCTCGTCGATACAAAGTATGAATTCGGCGTGGATGAAAGTGGCGTCCTTCGCATTGCCGATGAAATCCACACGCCGGATTCATCCCGTTACTGGATTGCCGACACTTACGCGCAGCGTTTCACGGCGGAACAAGACCCGGAAGGACTCGATAAGGAATTCGTCCGCAAATGGCTGGTCGAACGGATGGAGGATGCCTATAAAAGCCCCCTACCCGATATCACCGATGCCGACCGCGAAATGTTCAGCCGCAAATATCAGGATTTGTATGGCCGAGTGACGGGCGAAACCTTTATCCCAGCAGATCCCGCAATTCCGGTGGAACAACGCGTGCTGAAAAATCTTGAAAAAGCCCTGCCGGGCCTTGTTTTGGCTGCCTGACCCCTTCTAAAACCATTCTCCATGGGCTATAAATTCATCATAAGCCCGCAAGGAACACCATATGCCCGAAGCCATCGATAAAAACAAAGAACCCATGCACGCCTCATTCGACATCACGAAAGTGGTGAACAAGGAAGGCAAGTACACGACCATTCCCGACACAAAATACAATGTGCGGGAAATATTCGGGCTGGATGTGGATTGGGATATTCCAGGTTTTAAGGACGATTCACAGAACGTTCCTGAAATCGACCCGACCTATCATTTCGATCACGTGACCACGATGGCAAT
>CAZUYV010000222.1:2066-3223 GCA_964624435.1 uncultured Micavibrio sp.
CGCCGGGTTCGCGCATAATCGCCGCGTGATGGTGCAGGGCTATCACGGCACCGGGAAATCAACCCACATCGAACAGGTTGCGGCGCGCCTCAACTGGCCGTGCGTGCGTATCAACCTCGACTCCCACGTTTCGCGTATCGACCTTCTGGGCAAGGATATGATTGTCCTCAAAGAAGGCAAACAACTGACCGAATATCAGGAAGGCCTCCTGCCATGGGCGATTCAAAATCCTGTGGCATTGGTTTTCGATGAATATGATGCCGGCCGCCCGGACGTGATGTTTGTCATTCAGCGTGTTCTGGAATCCGATGGCCGCCTGACATTGCTCGACCAGAACAAGGTGATCCGCCCGCACCCCGCCTTCCGCCTCTTTGCCACCGCCAACACGGTGGGCCTTGGCGATACGACGGGCCTTTATCACGGCACGCAGCAGATTAACCAGGCGCAGATGGACCGCTGGAACATCGTGGCGCAGCTCAATTACCTTGAGCATGATGTTGAAACAGAAATCATGCTCCGCAAGGTTCCGGTCGTAAACACGGCGCAAGGCAAAGAAATGGTATCCGCCATGGTCCGCATGGCCGACATGACCCGCGCCGGATTTATCAATGGCGATTTGTCCACCGTCATGTCACCGCGGACTGTGCTGAGCTGGGTTGAAAACTACACGATCTTTGGTGACCGCGACCTCGCCTTCCGCTTCGCCTTTATGAACAAGTGCGATGAAATGGAATGGCCAACACTCGCTGAATATTACCAACGTTGTTTTGGCGTTGAATTGCTGAAGAAGTAGGCGCCATGAGCGCATCCAAAGATACCGATAACAACGATTTCAAATCCGCCACCGCCGCGACACTACGGGCTATGGCGGAAAAGAAACATATGTCCGTAACCTTTAGTGCCGCCGAAACCGCCGATTATCCGACAGCGCCGACAGCGGATTCCACCCGCTTGCCCCAACCGCCCAATGTGATCGATGCGCAGGCCCGCGCCTTGATGCGTGGAACATCGGATGCCAAGGCGTTGCGCCTGCGCCACCATGACAATAAAATGCACCTGAAAAACGCGCCGATGGATTTAACGGCGCGGCAGATGTTCGAAGCGCTGGAGCAAGCACGATACGAGGCACTTGGCGCACAGAACATGGCCGGTGTTGG
>CAZUYV010000223.1:0-3172 GCA_964624435.1 uncultured Micavibrio sp.
CAGCCGGTATGACCAAATTGGAAGGCCTGCAATTACAAGCTGGTGTGAACCTCCTTATGCCGCAGGCCAAGGTGGAAGATAACGGCACAACGTCCGGCCCGTCCGGTGGCCGCCCTCTCGGTGGACCTAGTTCAAACCCGTATAGCCCAACACCTGTGCCCAATGGATTCGTATCCTATCAAGTGTCCGAACAATTCTGGGCAGGCGTTGGTATTACAGCGCCGTTCGGCCTCGGCAGCAATTATGATGATGGCTGGTTTGGCCGTTTTGATTCGACCAAGACTGAATTACAGGTCATCGATATCCAGCCGACAATCGCTTACAAAATCAATGATCAGCTTTCGGTTGGTGCCGGTGTGAACATCGCCCATTCCAGCGCTGACCTGCGCAACGCCGTTATCCTCGGCGGCGGCGTTGAAGGAAAAAGCCAGTTGAAAGGCGATGACTGGGGCTTTGGATATTCTTTGGGCATTCAATATAAGCCGTGGGAATCAACAACATTCGGCATCAATTACAAATCCGAAGCACATCACAATCTCGATGGCTTCATCGAGGTTAAAAGCGCATCGGGATTTGTCGTTCCTGCTGTTACATCCGGCGGTTCGGCCAAACTCACAACACCTGACCATTTGACATTCGGGGCGGCCCATCAACTCAATGATCGCTGGACCATTCAGGGTCAAGCGACATGGTTTGGCTGGAACAATTTTGACAACATCACAGCAATCCGCGATAGCGGCGCGGTGGCCAGCAGCGTCAAGCAGAACTACCAGACAACATGGGCCTTTGCCGCCGGTGCGGAATACAAGGCCGATGATCAATGGACCCTGCGCGGCGGTATGCAATTCGATGAAACACCAACGACCGATGAGTTCCGCACCAGCCGTACACCGGATGGTGACCGTATCTGGACATCAGTTGGCGCAACCTATGCCATTCAGCCAGGTATCGATCTTGATATGGCCGCGACTTACATCAATGTTGATGGCGGTACAATCGATGTGCTTCGCGGTGCCGGCGTAGGCCGTACACGGGCAACTACAGATGGCGATGTCGGCATCTTTGCGCTCGGCGTGAAATACAAATTCTAGAAAGAACGATTCAAGAAAAATCCCCGCACTTCGCGGGGATTTTTTTTATCTAGTCCTCAAGAATGGAATTAAGCTTTAACGCAAGTCCCATCGAGCCTTTGACCTTGAGCTTGCCCATCATGAAGGCGATATTCGGATCTTGTTCACCGCGCACGATTTTTTCAAATGTTTCTAGCGTGGTGGTCAGCGTTACCTCTGCATCATCATCGTTCAACGACGCAACAGGCGGTGATTGCGTGGCATCGATAAAGAGAACGCCATCTTCTTCGAAATCGAATTTCACGGTGTGTCCGAATGACCCAAGCTTGGCCACGAGTTTTTCGGAAAGATCTTCAAGTGCCATGGCGGTTTTCTCCTGTTTTTTAAAAGTATAATCTAAACAGGTATATTGTCTATTAACCGCGCCTTGCCAAGATAGGCCGCCGCCAATATCCGCAGGGATTTCGTTGAATCGTCCGGCGGCAAGAGAGTTTGCGCATCGCAGATGGCAATATAGTCAACCTTTTCAAACCCAGCTGAAACAAGCACCTCTGCGGCCTGTTTTTCCAGCGCGGCATAATCTTTTGAAGTTTTGACCTTAGCGGCCATCTCCCGCAGCGTCTTATTGAGCGTAATGGCAATATCATACTGGGGTTTGTCCAGATAGGCATTGCGAGAGGAGAGAGCCAGTCCATTTTTATCGCGCACAGTCGGAATGCCAACAACATCGACGGGGATATCGAGGTCGCGCACCATCTGCTTTATCACCAGCAATTGCTGATAATCTTTTTCGCCAAACAGCGCAATATCAGGCAGGCATTGCAGTAGCATCTTGGCAACCACAGTGGCGACACCTTCAAACATCACCGGGCGGAACTCCCCTTCCAACGGTAGGGCAACGCCCCCCAGCGTAATTTTTGTGACGAATCCATCGGGGTAAATATCCGGCCCCTTGGGCAGATAAACAGCCGGTGCATTGACGGTGCGAAGCTTTTCAAGATCAGCCTCTAGCGTTTTGGGGTAAGCTGCAAGATCTTCTGTTGGGGCAAATTGTTTTGGATTCAAAAAGATATAGGGGATGCAGATATCAGTGCGCGCCAGCCCCTGACGAACCAATTCGATATGGCCGTCATGCAATGCACCCATAGTAGGAACAAAGGAAATAGTCTTTCCGGCCTTGCGCGCTTCCCGCACAAAAGTCCTGAGGTCACCAATCGTTTCCAGTAAACGCATGCCTATTTATAGGCGGCGGCAAGCGTTTCTGGAAGAACTATATTGGAGGGGAATGGTTCGACAGGGCTGGATTTTGGACCGTCTGCAAGCCGTTTAGCGCATTCGTTAAAAGTCTTCAGCTCACCATTATAGCGTGTGACTTCCAGCGATCCCATAACTTGAAGTGTTGTTTCCAGCACTGCCTCAGAACAAACTTTGCCCTTAAGCAATAGGGCAAGCTCTTCTACGCTGCGGTCAACATGTTGATCGTCTTTAGACCGGAATTCGAAAACACCCTCTTTAATCGGTGCAAAATTTTCGCCGCAATGATCCCAACGCAGGGCCACAGCTTCAAACAATACATGCAGGCGATCGAACTTTTCTTTTTCTGGTTGGTCTTGTAAGACGCTCAGCAGTTGTTCAACTTTTTGAGCGCCTTTAGCGCGACAAGCTGCAAGCTCATCGTCGCTTAGTTGTATAGTTGTCATTTGATTTTCTTGTTAGACTCTCTAAAACGCCGTTTCTTCCATATCCATCAAGGTTTTTGCACCTGATAGCACCATCTTCTGGCGGGCATCGGCTTCGGGGAGCATACGTTCGAAGAAAAACCGGGCGGTTTTAAGTTTCGAGTCGTAGAACTCTTTTTGGCCGGGGTCGGTGTCCGTCTTTAGTTTCGTGTCGGCGACTTGTGCCATGCGGGCCCACATATATCCAATGGCTACCAACGCAAACTGGCGAAGGTAATCAGTGGAGGCTGCGCCCGCCTCATTCGGATCCTTAAGACCCTTCTGAGCGACCATGGCCGTCGACTGCTGTAGTTTAGCAAAAGCTTTCGCAAGCGGGAAGATAAATTCTTGCATAGCAGCATCTGATTGATTTTGTTCAATAAA
>CAZUYV010000224.1:0-3159 GCA_964624435.1 uncultured Micavibrio sp.
AAAATCTGCGCCTTAACAGGAATACGGAACGTTGTGTCTAATATTATTTTTTTGCCTTTATGGGCAACACCCGGCACTCGCGCCGTAAGTTGGGGATCATCTGATAATATGGTGCCGATGCCCGTCAGGATCGCATCGTGCCGTGCCCTTGTCCGGTGAACATGTGCCCGGGACTCCTCCCCCGTAATCCACTGGCTGTGCCCGTTCCCGGTCGCGATTTTAGAATCGAGGGAGACCGCGATCTTGAGTGTAACGAATGGACGGTCCGCAGTTTTGGACAAAAAGAAACCGCGATTCAATTCTACGCACTCTTCTTCCATGACACCTTCAACTACTTCGATACCTGCCTGTTTTAACGCGGCAATTCCTTTTCCGATGATGGCGGGATTTTGATCGCGGCAACCAACAATGACTTTGGCAACACCAGCCTCGATCAATGCTGAGGAACAAGATGAACGATCGCTGTGAAAGCACGGCTCCAGCGAAACATAAACACTCGCGCCCTGCGCCGCCTCTCCCGCTTGCGCTAACGCAACAGCTTCAGCATGCGGGCGGCCGCCATCCTGCGTCCGTCCCTCGCCGACCACCACACCATCTTTGACGATCACGCAACCAACCGATGGATTGGGCGCAACACGGCCAAGGCCGGTTTCCGCCAGTTCCAGCGCGCGTGACATATGGAGGATGTCTTCAGCCGCGCTCATCTTTAAGCACATCGAAAATGGTGTGGCCGTGGTCCCGCTTGGCCTGAAGGTAGGAAAGATTATCAGGCGTGGCAAAAACGCCTGTCGGGATCAATTCGGCAATCGTGATGCCGTTGTCTTCCAGCATACGGACCTTGTCCGGGTTGTTGGTAAGAAGACGCACCGAAGAAATATCCAAATCCTTCAGCATGCTTGCCGCGATTTTATAATCCCGTGCGTCAACCGGAAGGCCGAGATGAGCATTGGCTTGGAATGTGTCCTGCCCCTGCTCGATCTGAATCTTGTAAGCATCAAGCTTGTTGTAGAGTCCCACACCACGCCCTTCTTGGCGAAGGTAAATCAGGATACCGCCCTCAATCGCCATCCGGTCGATGGCTTCCTGCAACTGGCGGCCGCAATCACAACGCTGCGATCCGAACACGTCGCCGGTCAGACATTCGGAATGGATACGAACCAACGGTGCAGGAATCTTGGTCGCGCCTTTAAAAATGAGGGCAATATCCTCCGTGCTCTGGCCTTCCAGCGCGAACGATATAATCTCAGTTTTAACATCCCCTTGTATTGTGACGGGAACACGGGTGCGGATGGACATAAACCCTTGCTTTCAATAGGTTTTACATTGGGCAAACGTTGCTTTAGACTTAATAAACGTTCATTTAGACTTATTTGATAGAATATTCAACTATTAGGGAGAAAACCAAGCCCCATGGCCGACCCGATCCGCCCAGACCGCGATGTAATGGAATATGACGTTGTCATTGTCGGCGGCGGCCCCTCCGGCCTGTCCTGCGCCATTCGCCTGAAACAGCTCTCCCCTGATCTTTCCGTCTGCGTCCTTGAAAAAGGATCGGAAATTGGGGCCCACCTGATGTCGGGTGCTGCCTTCGAAACCCGTGCCTTGGACGAATTGATCCCCGACTGGAAAGAAAAAGGCGCGCCACTCAACACCAAGGCGACCGAAGACAAATTCGTCCTCCTGACAAAATCCTCCGCCATCGTCTTCCCGATTGCCCCGCCGCAGATGAACAACCACGGCAACTACATCATCAGCCTTGGCGAACTCGGCCGTTGGCTGGCCGGACAGGCAGAAGAACTCGGCGTTGAAATCTTCGCGGGCTTTGCTGCCGCTGAAGTTTTGTACAATTCTGAGAATGAAGTTATCGGCATCGCCACCGGTGATATGGGAATCGGAAAAGATGGGCAGCGCCGTCCCGACTTCACCCCCGGCGTTGAATTGCATGCACGACAAACTGTCTTCGCCGAAGGATGTCACGGCTACCCCACAAAGATCCTGATCGCGAAATACAATCTGCGCGATGGAAAGTCGCCGCAAACTTACGGCCTCGGTGTAAAAGAAATCTGGGAAATCAAACCGGAGAAATTTAAAAAAGGCCTGACCATGCACACGGTCGGCTGGCCGATGGATTCCAAAACCTATGGCGGTTCGTGGATGTATCATTTTGGCGACAATATGGTCTCGATCGGTTTTGTCACTGGGCTCGATTATACCAACCCTTATCTGTCGCCGTTTGAAGAAATGCAGCGCTTCAAAACGCACCCCGCCATCCGCGCCTATCTGGAAGGCGGTCGCCGCGTTGCCTATGGTGCCCGTGCACTGGTCGAAGGCGGATTACAGTCGCTCCCCAAACTCACCTTCCCCGGCGGCGTGCTGATTGGCGATACTGCGGGTTTCATGAACGTCCCCAAAATCAAGGGCAACCACACCGCGATGAAATCGGGCATGGTCGCGGCTGAATCCATTTCCGCGTTCTTCGCTGGCGAAACAAGCGGCCGGGAATGCGCTTCCTACGAACAGGCTTTCAAAGATTCATGGGTATACAAGGAACTCTACAAAGCCCGCAATATCCGCCCCGGCTTCCATTGGGGCATGTGGGCCGGTCTTGCCCATGCCGCATTTCAAACTTTTGGCGGCTGGCTGCTTCCTTACACTTTGAAAAACCATGCGGATTTCGCCCAACTCGACAAAGCGGCCGACCGCGAAAAGATTGAATATCCCCGCCCCGACGGCGTCCTGACCTTTGACCGTTTGAGCAGCGTCCAGTTATCCAACACAAATCATGAGGAAGACCAGCCATCCCACCTGAAATTGAAGGATGCTGGCATACCGATTGCAGTGAATTTACCTGTCTGGGCGGAGCCGGCGCAGCGTTATTGCCCCGCCGCCGTTTACGAGGTGATCGAGGAAGCCGGAGCCAAAAAGTTCGTGATAAATGCCCAGAATTGTGTGCATTGTAAGACTTGCGACATCAAGGATCCGTCGCAGAATATTACCTGGACCGTTCCGCAAGGCGGCGGCGGTCCGAATTACCCGAACATGTAAATTGTGAAGTGGAGCCACGATGGCCGTATTGTCCAGAAAACTGATTTTGTCGCTAAGCGCAATCGCCCTTTTATCGGCCTGCGATGACAATGATTCAAAGACATCGACCAGCCT
>CAZUYV010000225.1:0-1144 GCA_964624435.1 uncultured Micavibrio sp.
TAAAGATTAATGATTTCCTATAGAAACCATGAAAAAAGCCCCGAAAAGGGGCCTTTAGATAGTTAAATCGCGATATTGGTTAAGGCATATTTAAGATAACGGGGTTGCAGGCCTGTATGGCTCCATCACGTTCCAAACACATCATCGGCGACCGGAATATCTTCCACCAGCAGCTCTTCATCTCTCATCTCAATACGACCATCCGGATGAACGACGACTTCGCCCACGAACAGGGAATCCTTGAACACGATACTAGCGGTGAAAATAGATGTGCCGTCGGTTTCCCGTTTTTTAAGGGCCAGCGGCTCGATCATCTTGGCGAGTGCCTTGCGCCCTGCCGGGGCCGGTTCTTCGCGCCAATCGATATCATCCACTGTATCGACAATCAGGAAGCGGCCGTGCTTACCGCGCACAAAGGTGAAAAAGAACCGCACATAATCCAGCAACGTGTTGTCATTCAGTTTCAGGGGCACGGATTGATTGAGGGCGTAAATTGGTCCGTTACTCCAGTTCCTCACATGCACTTCACCCGCATCATTACAGATGGCGATGCGCACCACCGGCGGATTCTGATCATGATCTGATAGTTCGGTAACGTAATATCCTTCATAGAAAGACAGTTTGTGAATCATTACTGTCACGCGATCCGGATCGAAGGAAATATCAAGATGCGGATTGATCAGCGCTGCCATTTTTGCAGCCTGAACGGAATCCAGTTTGATGAAGGCGTCTTTGAACATACACTCTATATATAATATTCTCGTGATTCCGGAAAGATGGGCCCGCGAATCGATTCGGCCTTATCCAGACCTTCTTTTCCTTAAAAACTTTTCGTTCCCTGTATGATCTTAGGGACAAAGCAGCGTGACGGACGAGGGATAAAATTGGGATGATATTTATTCATGGTCGCAAAACAGGGCTCGAACATGATGCTAACTTGTGGGGGGAAGAATATTGCCCTTGGGGTAAATTTCGAATGATGGTTTTTAAGGCCGCTTAAATCCTCGGAATCTTCCCCACACAGTCTGTGGGCAAAATTCGGGACAAGATTCCATCCCCGATTCCCACAGGACCTACTACTATTACTACCTCTTTAAATAAATAATTGATTATTATTAGGTGATCGGCTTCTATGCCGTCATGA
>CAZUYV010000225.1:1244-3140 GCA_964624435.1 uncultured Micavibrio sp.
CCCAAGCTGGAAGCGCTTTACACCGAGGCTGATTTTGCCAAACTGAAATTATCTGGCATCAAAAAACAGTGTGAGCCGGTTTATGAAACAGTGCGAAAAGTACGGGAAACATTGACTGCGGAAGGGTTTGATGAAGTTACGCTGATTGGGTTTTGCGGCGCGCCTTGGACGGTAATTTGTTATATGATCGAAGGCGGTGGCAGCCGTGATTTTGAAAAGGCCCGCCACTGGGCCGCGCAGGATCCCGTAAGCTTCCAGAAGCTGGTCGATATCGTTACGGATGCGAGCATTGAATATTTATCGGGTCAGGTTGAGGCCGGTGCAGAAGCTTTACAGATCTTCGAAAGCTGGGGCGGTATTCTCGATCCGGACCAATTCCGTCGCTGGGTGATTTCCCCCACGCAAAAAATTGTTGTGGCCCTGAAGAAGAAATATCCCGCTATTCCCATCATTGGTTTTCCGCGCGGTGCCGGCACGCTCTGCCTCGACTACGCCAAGGAAACAGGCATTGATGCAATCAGCCTCGATTACACGATCGATCCGCAATGGGCGGCACAGCATCTGCAGCCGATCATTCCCGTGCAGGGAAATCTTGATCCTGTGCGTCTTTTATCCGGTGGCGATGCATTGGAAGAGGGAATGAAGTCTATTTACACAGCTTTTGCTGGTAAGCCCTTTATCTTCAATCTTGGCCATGGCGTCATCAAGGAAACCGAAATCGCGCATGTTGAACGCCTCACCAAAATTGTGCGGGGATGGAGCGTATGAAGATTGCCGTGATCCTTTTCAATCTCGGCGGGCCTGATTCAAAAGACGCGATCGAGCCGTTCCTGATGAATTTTTTCCTCGATAAAAATATCATCCGACTGCCGCAACCTTTTCGTTGGTTGCTCGCACAACTGATTTCAAAACGCCGCAGCAAAAAAGAGGCGGGGTTCAGCTATGGCGAGCTTGGCGGTAAATCCCCCTTGCTGGAAAACACGAACGCTCAAGCGAATGCACTGCAATCGCTTCTAAACACCAACGGAGAAAATACTTTTAAGGTTTTTACCTGCATGCGGTATTGGCACCCAATGGCGGATCAGGTTGCAAAAGATGTTCAAAATTGGAACGCGGATAAAATAATCCTGCTCCCGCTCTATCCACAATATTCCACCACCACGACGCGGTCCTCTTTTCAGGAATGGGACAAGGCCTGTAAGAGGATTAATCTCACAGCGCCATCGACACTAGTCTGTTGTTACCCGTTTGAACGGGGCTTCATTGAATCAAATGCCCGTGCTGTGCGCACTGTCTACGAAACAGCCTTGAAAGAAACCGGGAAAAGACCGCGCATTCTTTTTTCCGCCCATGGCTTGCCCGAAAGTGTTATTGCCGATGGTGATCCTTATCAATGGCAATGCGAAGAAGGTGCGCGCAAGATCGCTGCGGCGACGGGCCTTGAAAATCCCGACTGGCAAATATGTTACCAGAGCCGCGTAGGGCCTAAAAAATGGATCGGACCTTCCACCGAAGAGGCCCTGCACAAGGCAGCGAAAGACAACGTTCCCGTTGTTATCTTGCCCCACGCCTTTACCCAGGAGCATGTCGAAACATTGGTGGAAATTGATATTGAATATCGGGCGGTAGCGAAGGATCTTGGCGTTCCCGGTTTTTACAAGGTGGATACGGTGGGCATCTCCCCCGACTTTATCGCTGGCCTCGCATCCATCGTGCAATCGCGCACCAATGGTACTATAATCGCTTCCGATACGGGCGCACGTTTATGCCCGGCTCAATTTTGCCGCTGCGCCATGCAGGGATAAGAAAGAAGATAAATGGATTTCATTCTGAGCAATTACCAATGGTTTAAGGCCCTGCATATTATCTCCGTGATCGCATGGATGGCGGGCATGC
>CAZUYV010000226.1:0-3140 GCA_964624435.1 uncultured Micavibrio sp.
TGTCCATGCTGTCCGATGCGCAGTGTCAGGCGCTCGGCCACGGCACGCTAAATTTGCGCAATCAGGCCAGACAGCGCCTCGACCTGTTGCGCGCCGAAAAGCTCGAAGCTGATCGCAAGAAGATTTCCGATCTGTCGGCATCAATCGGGGCTGTCCCGGCAGAGAAATACGCATCGCAGTCCGACCTCGACGCCGTCAACAGCAAGCTCGATCAGTTGCTTGCATTGATGGCCCCTAAGAAGGCGGGCCGACCGAAGAAAGAAGCCGCTGAAGAATGAGTCTCCTAACAATCGTCCAGGGCGCGTTCGGTGAATTAAACCTCACGCAGCCCGGCGTAGTTGTGACTGCAACGGACTTGTCAACACAACAGATGCTCGTGCTTGCCAACAAGGAAGGCAAGGAAGTCTCGCGGCGGTTTGACTGGGAAATCCTCCAGAAGGAGGGCACGTTCACGACATTGGCAGCAGAAACGCAAGTTGCGAGCGTTAGAACAACCTTCCCGGACTTCGGGCGCGTGGTTGATAGTTCTATGTGGAACCGCACGCAATCGTGGCGCTGTTATGGCCCATTGCGTGCCAATGAGTGGCAAGCCCGCAAGGCGTCTGCGGCTCAAGCCGGTGTTCGCAATTACTTCCGCATCCGTGGCGATGCCATTCTGTTCAATCCGACCCCGCGTGCGGGCGACACGATCTATTTTGAATATATCTCGAACAAGTGGTGTCAGTCTAACACCCTTGTCGCACAGTCGGCATGGGCGCTCGATAGCGATACTGCGCTGATTGACGAAGAGATTATCCGCCTCGGGTGTGTATGGCGCTGGCTGTACGCAAAGGGCCTGGATTACGCGGAAGCCTTCCGCACTTACGAAATGGCGCTGGCTGACATCTTCGGTTCTGACGGCGGCAATGCGCCGGTTGATATGACGGGCGGGCCTGATGGCTGGCTCGATGCCAATATTCCAGAAGCTAACTGGAGTCTGTAATGCGTCAAGCGTTACGGCAGCACAAGATACCCAAAGGGCAGGTATCGCGGGGCGCGTCTATTCCTTCGCCGGTCGGCGGATGGGATGCGGTGTCGTCGCTTGATCAGATGCCGCCCGACCGGGCTGTCGTTCTTGACAATTGGTTCCCGTCCACCAGTGACGTTCGTATTCGGAGGGGGTGTTCCGAACATGCGGACGACATGGGAACCGATCCTGTTGAAAGCCTTTTGGTCTATAACGGTCAGACGGCGATCACATCCAAGCTGTTCGCATCAACTGGTGGCGTTGTTTACGATGTCACTTCATCGGGTGCGGGCGCTGTCGCGATTGCCTCTGTTGCTAATGACAGGTGGCAATATGTGAACTTTACCACAGCCGCAGGGCATTACTTGTGGATGTGCAACGGTGAGGACGACGTAACGCACTATAATGGTTCCGTGTGGGCAGAGCCGTCGTTGACATTCTCGGGCGGCCTTGCGTCATCGGATATTATCAACGTCAATATTCACAAGTCCCGCATTTGGGTTGTGTTCAAGAACTCGACCAAGGCCGGGTATTTGGCGACTAATGCCATCGCGGGCGCGGTTTCCAACTTTGAACTTGGAAATGTATTCAGTCGCGGCGGCTATCTGGTTGCCATGGGGACATGGACGCGGGATGGCGGGTCCGGTGCGGACGACGCCGCAGTGTTTATTAGCTCGCGCGGGCAAGTTGCTGTCTACAACGGCACGGACCCGTCCAGCGCAAGCACATGGGCGCTTGAAGGCGTCTATGACCTGGGCGCTCCGATTGGATATCGGTGCTTTACGAAGGTTGCGGGCGATCTTGCGCTAATCAATATCGATGGGGTGCTGCCACTCTCAAAGGCGCTCGGGACTGACAGGGGCGCGGCGTCTGCGATTGCGATTACCAAGAATATCAACAACGCGATGAACGACGCCGCAAGGCGATACTCCGATAACTTCGGTTGGGAATTGGTGCCCTATCCCAAGGGCACAATGGCACTGCTGAACGTTCCCATCACTGAAGGGGATTCACAGCACCAGTATGTGATGAACACGCTCACGGGCGCGTGGTGCCGGTTTAGAGGCATGAACGCGAATACCTTCGCGGTGTTTCTGGATAACCTCTATTTTGGAGGCAATGACGGCAAGGTCTATTTGGCCGACTCCGGGGGGTCTGATAACGGCGAACTGATCGACGCCGCAGGGCAGGGTGCCTACAACTATTATACTTCTCGCGGTCAGTTGAAGAAGTGGGAAATGATCCAGCCCATTTTGACCACGGACACGGATGGCCGGCCAGCAATCGGTGTCTCTACCGACTTTCGCGATAACGCCACGCTGGGAACGCCGACCGTCAGCACCATCCCGTCCGCGCGGTGGGACGTGTTCTTGTGGGATGTTGATTTGTGGTCGATTGAAGATCGCACCATTGCCGACTGGACCAACGTGTCCGGTGAGGGGCAGTGTGCCGCCATTCACTTCCGCGCTTCTACCAATGTGACGGGCGATACGGTGATGAGGCTGAACGGCTTTAACGTCATGTACAAACGCGGCGGCATTCTTTGAGGCTTGTCTTCGGTGAGGACGAGCTAGTCGCAAATTGGGTTGGAATAAATCTCGGGATTGAAATGGTCCCGCCCTATGTGGCGATTGGCGGGGTGGACAACGGCGAACTCGTTATCGGCGCCGTGTTCAACAACTGGAACAAGGCAAATCTTGACATCAGCCTTTATGGACCGGGCGCGATAACGCGCGGGGCCATACGGGCGATCTACCACTACGTTTTCAAGCAGAGCAAGGCGACGCGCCTGTCTGCGATCACCCGGCGCTCAAACAAGTTGATGCGCCAGAAATTACACAAACTCGGTTTTCGGGAAGAAGGCGTGAGTAAGCGTTATTTCGGTCCTCGCAGGGCCGATGACGCTTTTCGCTATGTGCTGTTCCCGCAAGACGCAGAAAGATGGATGAAATAGATGGGAAGCTCACCGTCTCCCCCGCCGGCCCCTGATCCTAACGCGACCGCACAAGCGCAGTCGCAGATGAACAAGGAAACTGCGATCACGCAGTACGGGCTGAACGCGACCAATCAGGTAACGCCCTACGGTAATCTGTCTTACGACCAGATCGGCCAATGGTCGGACGGAACGCCGCGC
>CAZUYV010000227.1:0-3123 GCA_964624435.1 uncultured Micavibrio sp.
TCGAAATCGATGGCGATGAAATGACCCGGATCATCTGGCAGATGATCAAGGACAAGCTGATCCTTCCCTATCTTGATATCGATCTAAAATATTTCGATCTTGGAATCGAAAACCGCGATGCCACCGAGGACAAGGTGACGGTCGAAGCCGCCGAAGCCATCAAAAAATACCGTGTTGGCGTTAAATGCGCCACGATCACACCTGACGAAGCGCGGGTTAAAGAATTCAATCTGAAGAAAATGTGGAAGTCCCCGAACGGCACCATCCGCAATATCCTCGATGGCACTGTGTTTCGCGAACCCATAGTCTGTAAAAATGTGCCGCGCTATGTACCCGGATGGACAAGCCCGATGGTGGTTGGCCGTCACGCGTTCGGTGATCAGTACAAAGCCACCGATCTGAAAATCCCCGGCCCTGGAAAACTGACGTTGGTGTATGAACCCATTGGCGGCGAGAAGCAGGAGTTCGAAGTCTTTGATTTCAAAGGCCCCGGTGTTGCGATGGGGATGTACAATGTCGATGAATCCATAACCGGTTTCGCCCGTGCTTGTTTCAATTACGG
Source organism: uncultured Micavibrio sp. (assembly GCA_964624435.1). Lineage (GTDB taxonomy): Bacteria > Pseudomonadota > Alphaproteobacteria > Micavibrionales > Micavibrionaceae > Micavibrio_A. The sequence continues at coordinate 563 of CAZUYV010000227.1, forward strand.
TTTAAGCCGCAATTATCCGGTTTATCTATCCACCAAGAACACTATCCTGAAGGCCTATGACGGCAAGTTCATGGACATATTCCAGAAGGTCTACGACGAAGAATTCAAAGCCGAATTTGAAAAGAAAAAACTCTGGTACGAACACCGCCTGATCGACGACATGGTCGCCTTTGCTGTGAAATCAAGCGGCGGTTTTGTCTGGGCCTGCAAAAACTATGATGGCGATGTGCAATCCGATGTGGTGGCGCAAGGCTATGGTTCACTAGGTCTGATGACCTCTGTCCTTTTGACGCCGGATGGACAGATCGTCGAGGCGGAAGCCGCGCACGGCACCGTGACGCGCCATTACCGCGAACACCAGAAGGGCAACCCGACATCCACCAACCCGATTGCGTCTATTTTTGCCTGGACTCAGGGGCTGAAATATCGCGGCAAATTCGATGGGAATGAGGCGCTGATCAATTTCGCCACTTCCCTTGAAAAGGCTTGCGTGGATACTGTAGAATCTGGTCATATGACAAAAGACTTGGCTTCCCTGATCGGTAAGGATCAAGCGTTCTTGACAACCAGTCAGTTTATGGACAAGGTCGCACAAAATCTTCAAAGCAAGCTTGGGTAAAACATGACGAAAACATTTGGATTTCTGCCACTTCTGGCGGTGACGCTGGTGACTTTTGGGATGCCCGCCTTTGCGGCCCCGGTCTACGAAAAAGACTATGTCGGCAAGATGGAAATCTATCGCGCCAAATATGAAGACACGCTCGTTCATCTTGCGCGCAAATACGGCCTCGGCTTTGTTGAAATGCGCGCAGCCAATCCAACGCTGGATCCCTGGATTCCGGGCGATGGTGCGCGCGTCGTTTTGCCGACACAGGCCATCCTGCCGGATGCCCCGCGCTCAGGTATCGTCATCAACCTGCCGGAAATGAAGCTCTATTTGTACCAGACCCCGGGACAGGCCCCGCTGCTTTATTCTATCAGCCCCGGCCGTGAAGGTTTGAACACTCCACTCGGAACGACGACTGTCACCCATAAAAAGGCCAACCCAACTTGGACGCCGACACCGCGTATGTTGAAAGAAGATCCAACATTAAAACCGTTCTATCCGCCTGGGCCAGATAACCCGATGGGGACACATGCAATCTATCTTGGTTTTCCTGATATCCGCATTCATGGCACCAACAAGCCCTATGCTATTGGTCGCCGCGCATCTTCGGGCTGTATCCGCATGTATCCTGAAGCGATCAAGGACATCTTCCCGCGCGTTCCCGATGGCACAAAGGTCACCGTTGTTGATCAACCGGTGAAAGTAGGTTGGATCGAAAACAAAATGTATGTGGAAGTATCGCCCACACAGGAACAGTCTATACGTGTTGAAAGTGATGGGCAGTTAATGTCCTATGAGATCACTTCAGATGATATGAGACGTATTACCACGAAGGCTGGCCCGTTTGCTGAGCGTATTGACTGGGAAGCTGTCCGCAAAGCCGTGCGTGAACATCGTGGCTATCCGGTTGCCGTTCTTGATAAGAAAGGCGCCAAAGGCGTTCATGTTGCCGATGAAATCGAGGATGAGCTAAAAAGCGCAGATGAAAAGGAACGCATAGCCATCGAAAAGAAAAAAGATGAAGTTATGAAGGCCCGCGTTGTTGCAGATTCCAAGAAAGACCCTGTCTACAAGGATGCAACCATCATCAAGGAGAGCGGCAAAATCGCCGATGCGAGCCCAAAGAAAATGCCACCCGCTCGAACAGGCAGCCTCAATCAGTAATCAATCAGAAAACGGCTCGCACATCGCGGGCCGTTTTTTTAATGATGAATAACAGTGTAAATGATTGCGAACACCGATGGCGCATAGAGCGGGCAAAGATACAGAACCCACCGCCAATCTTCCTTGATGAACATTCCTGTAAATCCGGCCACGATGGCACCTAGATAAATGTATACGCTTTGCATCGTCATAACTTTGCCAAAGCCTTCGCTCCCTTCGCCTGTCGGCGTCAGCCCCATCATAATCAGGATATTTACGATAATGGCATAAAGCGCGCCGCCCAGAAGGGTGAGGACAATAAGACCGCCAAGGCGCAGGAGGAATGTTTTCCAGTTCATGCAGTAAGTATTCCCTTAATTCGCACAAAAGAAAAGACTGCCGGCTAAATAGCGGGCAGTCTTTTCAAGAAGCCTCTGAAAGGCCAAGTTAATTACTTAACTTGTTTGCTTTCGAATACTGGCTCAGCAGACTGAACAGTTTGCTGTGTAGGAGCGTTACCTACAGTGCGCTCTTCAGCGTATGGAGCTTGTGTCAGTGTTTCGTCAGTTGCGCTAGAACCTGCTGTGGAGCAAGCGGCAACGCCGATAACAGAAGCCAGAACCAGAGCGTTCATCAGAAGTGTTTTCATGTTTAGTTTTTCCTTTTTTAGCTAAAAAAATTCGAATTGACCAAAACCGGAACAGAAGAATTTCTATCTCCGCACTGGTAAATCTTTGCCGTTATACAACAGGGATGAGCACGTGATAATCCCCTTTTTGAAAAAAACTGCATTTTTTTCAATTCTTTGTGA
>CAZUYV010000228.1:0-3111 GCA_964624435.1 uncultured Micavibrio sp.
ATCACGCGCTGGGTGAAATTCTTTTTCGTCGGGTCATCGATCTCAAGATTGATCTTCCGCTCCGGATAGAGCGGCGTCAGGTTATCGAAGTTGATGCGGTGACGGACTTTTTCAGGAAGTTCGCCATTGATGGTGTCTACCTTGAGCAGGGCAAAGTAACGCTCGGAATCTTTGGGGGCGCGGATTTCGCCTTCGACGATATCGCCCGTGCGCAGGCCGAAACGACGAACCTGGCTTGGCGAGACATAAATGTCATCCGGGCCGGGCAGGTAATTTTCTTCAGGGGAGCGCAGGAAACCGAAACCGTCTTGCAAAACCTCCAGCACGCCGGAGCCGGAAATCGGCACGCCTTCTTCGGCGAGGCTCTTCAACACCGCGAACATCATGTCCTGCTTGCGCATCGCGGCGACGTTCTCAATGCCCAGTTCCTCGGCGAAAGCGAGGAGTTCTGCGGGTGTACGTGTCTTAAGTTCTTGAAGATTCATAAAAATGCCGTCGATTTTCGGGGGGAAAGCGGTGTATCCGGTTTGGATAGGGAGGTTTGCGATAAAGCCTTTGTTTTAATGTATACGGAAAAAGTTAAATTTTCTTTGTTTGGGATATTTTAGAGGTTCTGACCTCTGGCATCTAACGGGTAAACCCGCAGAAACACTCACAATTTCGTGGAATTTCCCAAAAAGATACCTCCGTCTTACCGATAATCGGCGGTGGAGTCAATATTTTATTTGGGATCAATTGGATAAAGCGGCTTGATTATTCATAAATGATGGGATTAGCTAGAGCTTATGAATGCTATGTCCCTTATCAATGAGTTTCTTTTAAGCAGCACGGATCTTTCGCCGGTACCGTTTTCTGAAGCCCCTCAAAGTCCGCCCGACAACATGGCTGCAAACCTGTTCGCCCAGATTTTTTATGACATAGCTGTGCAACATTACGGCGTCTCCCCCGACGATGTTCTTTGCGGAAGAATATGGGGCGATGGGATCGACACCGTCATTGGTATCAAATTCATAGTTGATGAAACTTTGCCGACCGCCGTCAGAACGAAAACGACGGCGGCCCTTCGCATGCTTTTGCGCGACATTGAAGTGGAAGATCATCAGAACCAGTTGTGGTTCGATACAGATGATCTCGGCGTTCTTTATGCCGACAAGATGAATCTCTATACAGTCCTTACACATTTCCTCGATAACAATGGGCGCACCATGCTCATGCCGGATGATATCGAATTCAGAAAACGCTATTCTGCGGAATACAGGTCGCAACAGATAACGGAATATATGCATATCCATGCGCGTAAGGCGCACAAGGAGGCGGCTGAAACGCCAGGGCGTGCTGATGCCATGTTCCTGTCCGTTCAAACCGCGCCCTATGTCAGCACCACTCATTTCAATGCAGCAATGCATCGACATGGGGTCGCCGAGATCAGCATTTCGCGGAATCATCTTCTCAAGACCATTTGTTATGAAGATGGAGCGCCCTTGCCGCCTGAGCCCTTTGGGGGACACGAAAAAGATGGTGTCTTCTGGCGACGAGGCCTGCCGACACCGAGCGGTGGATATAATTAAGTTAGCGAGAACAGTTCATGGCCAATGAAATTACGAACTCAGCCCTCCATAACATGCGCGAAAGCTTTGAGCTAAGCGCCGCGCCGGATATGCCGCAGGAAGGGGCCGGAATTGCTTCAGAAAAAGTCCTGCTAGCGCAAATGCATGAAGCCATCATGAAGACGATCAATCTATTTGAGACGGTCGACCCATCCCTGAATTTCTACAAGATCGACATTTCTATTGCCGAAGATATCAGCACACCATCGAAAGCCATTTTTTCTCCCAGTGGAAAGACACGGGCCATGAGCATAGAGCGGCAGGGATTGAGAGACAGGATGGAGGAGTTTTTGGGCACGATTCTGGCAGTCAATCCCCATAAGGGCGGTCTTACGCTCGAATCCCATCCTTCCGATTTCACCTACATTCTCCATTATGATCCACGGGTCATGATAGACACGCTGGAAAACTGGGCGCGCGAAATTTTTGCGGAAGACAAGGAATCTCTCGGACGAATTTTCCTGGCGCGCCATCTACAGGAAAGAACTCACAACTACAAGCCGGCCAACAAGTTAAATTAAGCATTGCGTATAATGGGGCATTGATTGGGTATTGAGCGGGGAAAAGCAAAAGATTCCTTTACACTGAGCGCCGAGCTTGGCCCCCAGCCACACTATGAATTTAAAAATGATGGCGAGCCTTATGACCCGCGCATGGCTATCGCCGCCGACATGCAGTGGCAGCTCAAGCAAGTTTTCAAAAAATTCTTTACCTTCAAAAGCGATCTTCTTGAATATGAGGTGGATTATCCCGAAGAGCATGCTGAAGGCGAGCTGTTCCGGATGGATCTTTACTGCCCCGATGATAAAAAGGGCAGTATTGCGAGACACAGAGAAAAGAATGATGCCCTCAATCGCCTCGTAAACAGAATTCTCAAGGAAAACCCTATACAGGATTTTTTATATGCCGAAAGCAATTATGCCGTTGGCGGTAAAATTGTTATTCACTACAAGCCATTGGTTTTGATTTATGCCCTGGAGATGGTGGTTATACAGGCCTTTGGCAACAACGACGAATGTCGTGGTCGTCTGCACATGGCGCGGGAAATATTGCAGCGCTATGAGAATTTTAAACCAGCGCCGCAGATGAATTAGAACGGCTTGGCAACCGCAAGCAGAACGATAACGATCAGCAGCAGCGTCGGCACTTCATTCCAGATTTTATAGAATTTTGCGGGACGCGTATTTTCATCGCGTTCAAATGTTTTGCGCCATTTCGAATACATCCCGTGCACGCCGCTCATGATCAACACCAGCAAGAGTTTCGCATGTATCCATCCTGCCTGCATAATCGAAGGGTTGGAGGCAATCATCAGGCCGCCAAAGATGAAAGTTGCGATCATCGCCGGGTTCATGATGAAGCGCAGCAGGCGGCGTTCCATCACCTTGAATGTTTCCGATAGCTCTGACCCCTTCGCCGCATTCGCGTGATACACGTAAAGCCGCGGCAGGTAGAGCATGCCCGCCATCCATGCGATCACGGAAATGATATGCAGGGCCTTAAA
>CAZUYV010000229.1:0-3092 GCA_964624435.1 uncultured Micavibrio sp.
ATGGCTATGATGGCCTTCTCGGCATCTGTTCCGGCAGGTGCCGATCCCGCGGATGGGGGCATGCGATAGGCACGAACAACTATTTCTGCCAGATCGCGGAGATTGCCGGAATTGAGGAGTTCATTGAGCAGGAAGATGCGCTCATCAGTCCGCTTCGGCAGCTTGTTGGTCGGCATTCCTTTTTCAAGGTAAGTCAGCGCCTCTTTCAATTCTTCTTTGGTGCTGAGTGCCCGGATTTTTTTCGATTCAAAATTCTTTGGCAGAACATGCATCGTTTTCGTTTGCGCTGTTTTGGATTGGAGTTCGCGCAGTGCAATGGTCTTTATCGTTGTGCCACCTGCTTCGACCGATACCTCACCCAGCGATATAACGGGGCCAATACCGGGGTAATAGGCCTTCTTATCCTTTGGCACACTCTTCAGGACAACATAGTCTGTGGCGGTCGCTTTCTGACCTACCTTGGCTCGAATGGCTTTTGATTTTCTGGCGAGATATTCACCCTTGCTGATTCTGCGGCCATCCTGAACCGGACCTGCCGCCGCCCTGTAATCCAGACCCAGTCGGGTCATCATTTTCTTGACGGCCAGTTCATTGCGACCGCTCTCAAACTTTTTATTCAGTTCATTGGCGATGACGGCCGGCGCGGTTTTTTCTTCGAACCGTTTTTTCAGGTGCTCAATCTCTTTGGGATTCCAAGGCATAGCAACTCACTCATTCACTTAAAAAGGAATCTTATTTAGAAGTCTCTTGTATTTATGTCAACGGAAAGGCTTGGATCAGCCTTTGCGGATGGCCTTAATGCCTTGATCCTGCAGGGATTTAAGATCGGTCCATCCCTTTTGAACAGAAACAGGCTGAGGAACAATTTCGGCCTGCGGCGGAACAACCCGCAGGATCGAATCCATATAGAGGGTAAAGCCCGTGGCGGTTTCGCCGGAGAGCTTCACATTATAGCGTCCACCGCGCCCTAGCTCACCGCGCGCGCCCTTGGCGAACAAGGTGAAGCTCACGCCTGTCTGGTATTCAAAGCCGCGACGTTCCAGCGGATCAATCGTAATCTGGATATCCGTGAGGCCGTAAACAGCGAGTGCATCCTGTAAATTTTTTGCCACCGCAATTAGTTTCTCAATATCAGCTGCGGCCTTCTTGGGAAGCTTAATACCCGCAAGTGTTTTCACTGCATGTTCCGCCGTACCTTCCACCGCCATCAATTGCGCTATCAGGTTGGACGCCTCGCCTTTTTCACGGGCCAGCGCATCCTGATCACGCTTTTCGATATGATTATCGAGCGTTGCGCGGACATCATCAGGCGTTTGTGTTTCATCATAGAGATTGTCAATGAGGGTCGGCACAGTCAGATCAATCGAAAGGCCTTTAGTGCCTGTGTCGGAGAGAGCTTTCAGCGCTATCAATGTTGCCTCGACATCCGCATCGCGTGAATCTTCGCCAATTAATTCGCAGCCTACTTGGCAGAATTGCCGTTCGGGGCGAAGCTGCGTTCCATTGACGCGCAACACATCGGCGGCGTAGGAGAGACGCAGCGGGCGTGGTTTCCCCGCCAGGCGTGAGGTGGCAATACGCGCAATCTGCGCCGTCACATCGGCGCGCACGCCCATCATCCGTTGCGAAACCGGATCCATCATCCGGAATGTTTTGCGGGCCAGTGCCTGCCCCGGTCCCGGACCCAGCAGGCTCTCTTCAAATTCCACCAGCGGCGGTTTCACCCGCGCATAACCGAAGGCAGAAAAATTTGCGATGAAAGATTCAATGGTCGCGGCCTCAAGTTCCGCCTGCGGTGGCAGGAGGTCGAGCAGCCCATTGGGCAGCAAGGTCGCAGAATTGGGATTATGCGTGTTCATGACGTTGATTTATAGCGTCTTTGCCGGTTTCTGTCCAACCTGTATGCGCGAGTTTTAAACCCGGCACAGGCGGAAAATCCGGCACACGCGACATCGCCTCGGCCAGAATGATCTGGCAGTTGGCAAAACCGCTGCCACGTTTTGCATACCGATAAAACAAATGCCTCTCGGCATTCAGGTCTGGCACGATGGCTTTGAGGGCATCGATATAACCCATCACCACATCGCGTTCGCCGGAAAACAACATCTGGCGTTCAATCGCCTTGTGCGCATCGCGCGGTGTGCAGGGCGATACCACAGCCATCGGATACAGTTCCGGCAAGGGCAGGCTACGCGTTTCATCCTTGTAATGGTCTTCGAGGTTGACAAACTGGCGTGTGCGAATGGAATTCTGCCAGCGGCCGTGAATTTCTTCCATCACCTCGCCCTTCTCGTTCTCCACGATCAGGAAAGGATGCGAAAACGGCATGCCGAAACGTTTCAAATCTTCGTCCGCACCCCATGATGATGCGTATTCCGCCAGTATGATCGACCATTGTGTCATGCAGGGAAACCTACAGAACAACAATAAATGCGTCAAACAATTCAGATTTTATTGGGCTGCGACCGTTTTTCCGGTGATTTTCTGGAAGAACTTCGTGTTGGGAAGGTCGCCCAGCGCGGCCATGCGTTTCATTTCCTTGGCGGCAAGCAAGGTTTTGAGGGCGTCCTGCTGGTTATACTGGGTGGCAATGTTGATGGCGGTACGGCCATCCATGTCGCGGGAGTCTATGTCGGCTCCGGCCATGACGGCCATGCGGATGGCGGGGCAATCACCCTTGCGAGATGCTTCCCACAATTTCTGATTGGCGATGGGGGATGAGGCCGGTGTTGTCTGCTCTGGTATATCCATGTCTGGCTCCTGCGCTTTTACAAGGTCTGCATATTTGACCGGCATACGGATGCTTTTGGCAACAGGGGCATCCACTTGCTCCTGTTCCTTGCGGACATTCTTGACCGCAGATGGGCGCCGCATAAACCGAACGGAGAATCCTTCCCCGCGTACTTGCTTCATAATCAACCGCTCACTTTTTCGATGACGGCGCAGATGTCGCCGACAATTTTATTGATCTTCGCTTCATCATCGCCTTCGGCCATCACCCGGATAACGGGTTCGGTGCCGGATTTGCGGATCAGAATACGCCCATCATTGGACAATGTTGCTTCGGCCTTGGCAATAGTTTCTTTTACGGC
>CAZUYV010000230.1:0-3069 GCA_964624435.1 uncultured Micavibrio sp.
CTTCGATACACTGCTTTATGCCGCCGGCGGCGGGGTGCGTTATCTTACTCTGATCGGACCGATCCGCGGCGAGTATGGACACAATTTGAATCCACGACCGGGCGATCCTGCTGGAACCTGGCTCATGTCGATTGGGTTTCCATTTTGAATGGTCGGTCACCCGTTGACCGCCAAGCAGCGAAATTTCATCGCCCCTCCCAATCGCGGTGGGCTAGGGGTAGGCCAAGATTATCGCCGATCTTGCCAAGATTCCCGGTCGCAAATACCCCGCCCGTCGCTGGACCCGGGGCATGGTCGGGCAGGGAGGACAACCTATCGCGGCGAAGGGATTTGCCATGGGATATGTCGTGCTCGAGCCGAACGGTGGGCAGGTGCCGTGGCACAATCAGGAGCAGGAGGAAATCTACATGATATACAGGGCGCCATGGATACTTCTTTTGACGTCATCGTGATCGGCGGGGGGCATGCGGGCTGTGAGGCCGCTGCGGCCTCGGCACGCTTTGGCGCCAGAACCGCTCTTTTGACCCATAAATTGGATACGATCGGCGTCATGTCCTGCAACCCGGCGATTGGCGGCCTCGGCAAGGGCCATCTGGTGCGCGAAATCGATGCGCTGGATGGAATCATGGGCAAAGTCATCGATCAGTCCGGAATTCAGTTCCGGATGCTCAATGCCTCCAAGGGCCCTGCCGTGCGTGGTCCCCGCTCGCAGGCCGACCGTAAACTCTACCGCCTCGGTATGCAGGCTCTGCTCCGTGATTATCCTAACCTAACTCTGCTCGAAGGCGGCGCGGAAGACCTTATTATAGAAGGCGGCGAAGTTGCTGGTGTCATCACCGGCGATGGCAAAACCCTTTCCGCCAAGGCCGTGGTCATCACCACGGGCACTTTCCTGCGGGGCCTTATTCACCGTGGGCTCGAGAAGATTCCAGCGGGCCGTGTGGGTGAAAAACCAGCCGTGGGATTAGCACAAACCCTTGAAAAACTTGGGTTTCCTCTGGGTCGCCTGAAAACGGGGACACCTGCCCGCATCGATGGCCGCACCATTGATTGGAAGGTTTTAGAGACGCAATCTGCGGACAATCCGCCAGTGCCGTTCTCCTACATGACCGACAAGATTACCGTGCCGCAGATCGAATGTGGCATCACCTACACGACGCCGAAAACCCATGACATTATCCGCGCCAACCTTCATCAGGCACCTATGTATTCCGGCCAGATTTCCGGCACCGGCCCACGCTATTGTCCCTCCATAGAAGACAAGGTTGTCCGTTTTGCCGACAAGGAACGCCACCAGATATTTCTTGAGCCAGAAGGTCTGGACGATCCAACCGTCTACCCGAATGGTATTTCAAACGCCCTGCCGATTGATGTTCAGGCCCAAATTCTGGCGTCTATCCCAGGCCTGGAAAAGGCCGAGGTTTTTGAATGGGCCTATGCCATTGAATATGATTATTGCGATCCACGCGATTTGACCCAGACGCTGGAATCCAAGCGGCTTCCGGGCCTGTTCCTTGCGGGACAGATCAACGGCACCACAGGGTATGAAGAAGCGGCGGCGCAGGGCCTGATGGCTGGCCTAAATGCGGCTATTTTGGCTGGTTCATACCCCGTTTCACGTGAAACTGGTAAATTTATTCTCGACCGGTCAGAGGCCTATATAGGCGTCCTGATCGATGATTTGATTAGCCGGGGCGCGCCCGAACCTTACCGGATGTTCACATCCCGCGCAGAATACCGGCTGACTTTGCGCGCTGACAATGCCGATCAACGCCTGACCGATAAGGCCGTTCAGGGCGGTTTCTGTGCGTCTGACCGTGCTGCGCTGTGGTCAAATAAAAAGGCCGCTTTGGCGACTGCTCAGACCCTTATGCGCGATAAATTGCGGAAAACGCCCAATGAACTGGCCGCCGCAGGGGTTATTGTGAATATGGATGGCCGCCGCCGCACGGCCTTCGATTTGCTGCATTACCCGGAGATGAGCTGGGAAAAGCTTGCTGCAGTCTGGCCGGAAATGAATGATATCGCCCTGCCGATCCGCGAGCAGGTCCAAATCGATTCCACCTATTCCGCCTATATGGGGCAGCAGGAAGCGGACATTATTTCCTTTAAAAAAGAAGAAGGCCTGAGTCTGCCGGTTGATTTTGACTATAGTCAGGTTGGCACGCTTTCGACTGAAATTCGCCAGAAACTGGAGAAGATCCGGCCTGCAACATTGGGCGCGGCTTCACGAATTCCGGGCGTTACCCCTGCCGCCATTATTTCGCTGCTGCGCTTCGTCAAGCGGCAAAACCGGACCCAGAAAAATGCAGCAGCTTGACCACGTTTCACGTGAAACCAATGAAAAACTGAATAATTATAACGACTTGCTGCACAAGTGGCAGGCCAAGATCAATCTGGTCAGCCCCTCTACCCTGCCTGATTCCTGGGATCGGCATATTGTTGATTCCGCCCAGATTGTCCCGCTTATACCCAGTCAAGCCCAGACGCTGTATGATTTCGGAAGCGGCGCGGGGTTCCCCGGGCTGGTCATAGCCATGATGCGCCCGGATATGGAAGTGCATCTGGTTGAATCCGATTCCAAGAAGTGTGCCTTCCTCCAGACGGTTTCACGTGAAACGGGAGCAAAAGTTTTTGTCGAGAATGAACGGGTCGAAAAGGTCGTTGCAGCAAATCCCGCCCCGGATGTTGTGAGTGCACGGGCCTTGGCCAGCCTCGCAGAATTGCTGCAATATTCGGCCCCGTGGATTGCCCAGAACCCGGCCCTGACATTGATCTTCCCTAAGGGGGCGCAGGCAGCGCAGGAGGTCGCCGAAGCCCGGAAAAATTGGCAATTCGACCTTCTGGAAACGCCCAGCCAGACGGACAATTCCGCCCGGATTCTGGTGCTTACAAATGTCCGCAACTCTGTATAAAGAACCGGCGCAACCACGCAATTTCCTTGACCTGTACGTCTGACTCCTTGCATAGTGGCCACATCCAATCCAGCAGGGGGTATTACATGGACGAAAACATGTCAGAGAACAGCTTTACGCAGACTCCCCCCCGATTTCTTTCCGGCCAGAAAAT
>CAZUYV010000231.1:0-3068 GCA_964624435.1 uncultured Micavibrio sp.
TTGTCCTTGATCATCTGCCAGATGATCCGGGTCATTTCATCGCCATCGATTTCGACAACCGGGTTGTCTACCTTGATTTTTGTCATACCGCTTTTTCTCCTTAGATTGTGTCATAAGGATGGTAGCGGCTGGCGCTCAAGTCAACCGTTATAGATGATTCTGGGGCCTGTATGACTGGACCGCTTGCGAATTGAGCATCGAGGTCATGACATTCAAAACATTGTGAAACCTGTTGCAGGGCAAGACATCGCCTTTTTCAACGAGGCTGATGGCATAGCTTAGATCACCTGCCCCTGCAGGGGCCTTGTGAATTGACAAGACATGGTTGCCTGCCTGTCTGCCAGCTACAGGAATGTAAATATCCAGATTCTCACCATAATAATCGATACCATTGAAGGTAACAGGTGATGCGTAAGCAGAGCCGCCAAGAGGTTCGATAATTTTATGTATAGCTATAAGCTCATTTTTCGTAAACACTCGCGTACTATCATCGTTAGCGGCATGTAAACCAAAGCCAGCTTTAGCGGACAAATATTTCTTCGTGGAATCGGAAAAATTCTCCAACACAACAACCCCTATTAATTTTCTATGCTTATGAAAAAATAATGGGGCTGAAGACAAGCGGCTGTCAAGAAATTTGGAAAATCAGGACACGACTTTTAAGGTCTTTTTCCCGCCCGCTTTGGATTCTCGCAATTTATCGACCTCTTCCCGTAGCTTTTCGACGAAATTGTCAATCTTTTCGCTACGGACGATTTCGATAGGGTTACCCTGCAAACCGGGTGTGGTGGCGATGAAAAGGGAGCGGTCTGGCCCCAATTTGCGTTTTTGGACAGTAATCAGGGGTATCGCCCCAGCCTCATCCCGGAAAGAAATGAAATAATGGCCAGCGTGTTCGGTAAAGGAAAAATCTTTGAAAAGGCCGGTATAGACGTTCCGGGAGTATACCTGGAAGATCAGGCCGAATTCATGGCGGGTATACCCTATTTTGGGCGCAGAAGCCGAAAAACTCATTCCTTTAGGATAACACATCTTAGGCCTTTTCGAAACTTCGCAATTTTTCTATGATGGCTCAAATTCTTAGCCAAGGAGCCGCCTACCCCCATGTCCGATATTTTCCGCGAAGTCGATGAAGCCCTGCAACATGAGAAGGCCGCCCGGTTCTGGAAGGAATATGGTCCAACCCTTATTCTGGCGATTGTTGTTCTGATCCTGTCCACCGCCGCCGCGACGGGCTACCGCACATGGGACAGCTGGCGCGACCAGCAGGAAACTGAAAAACTGGTTGCTGCCCAGAATGACAAAGATCTCGAAGCCGCCTATGAAAAGGCCGCAAAGGAAACCCGCAAAGGACACGAAGCGATCGCCCTTCTCTCGGCTGGCAATGTTGCCGCTGAAGGCAAAGATTTCGCCAAGGCCTCCGATCTTTACAATCAAGTGGCTTCAGACTCTACCACACCATCCGACCTGCGCGATCTTGCCACCATTCTGCATACACGCGCAGCAATCCTCGCAGCCAGTGGGAAAGACCTTGATTATAAATCGCTCACAAACAAACTGGACCCAATTGCCAAAAACGAAAAATCCGCTTTCCAGCTGCAGGCCAAACTCGAAGCGGCCCTGATCTACGGCGATGGTCTGAAAGATTATGCGACAGCGATTGATCTTCTGGGCGGTTTCGATTCCAAAGAAGGTGCGAACTCGCTAAAAGAAAAAGCTGATGCCCTTAAGCATGTCTATGAATTTGAACGCAGCAAAACCCCCAAGGCGTAACATGAAAAAAATTATTCCCGTTCTTCTTTTAGGCGTTGCGCTCTCTGCCTGCAGCACTCTTGATTATCTCGGCGATGACAAGGAAAAGCCGCCGCTGCCGGGCCAGCGTATTGCCGTTCTGGATGCTGAACGCGCGTTGCGTCCTGACGAAAATGCCAAGGTTGGCGGATTTGTGGCACCACAGGCATGGCAGAACGATTCATGGCCACAGGCTGGCGGGAATCCCGACCATTCAATGCAAAACCTCGCTATGTCTTCAAAGGGTTTGCAAAAAGTATGGAGCGCCGATATCGGCGATGGCAGCAAGTCACGTTTGCCTTTGACAACGCAACCCGTTGTTGTTGGCAAAAGCATTTTCACACTGGATACCGATTCCAATCTTTCCTCCTTCTCTACTGACGATGGCAAGCGCCGCTGGTCCGTCAGCGTTCGTCAGGATGGCGAAGATGACGCCGTGATTACAGGTGGCATTGCCTTTGACAATGGTGTTCTTTATGTGACGGCGGGATATGATGAAATCATCGCCGTTGAAGCCCAGAGCGGCAAAATTATCTGGCGTGCACTATTGGCAAGCCCATCGCGGGCCGCGCCGACTGTCATGGGCGGCCGCGTGTTTGTCACCACCATCAGCAACTCTATCCTGGCCCTCAATGCTGCCGATGGGAAAGAAGAATGGGAATTCTCCGGCCTTGGCCAGAGCACTGGCCTTGTCGGTGCTGCAAGCCCCGCCGCAACGCAAGAGTTGATTGTTCCGGCCTTTTCTTCGGGTGAACTTTATGCCCTGCGCGCGACCAATGGTTCCGTTGCATGGTCTGACAACCTTGCCAATTCTACACGTCTTGGCGGCATGACCGGTTTATCGGATATTCGCGGTCTTCCCGTCGTTGATAACAATGTCGTCTATGCCATCAGCTATGGCGGCAAAATGGTCGCGGTTGATATCCGTACCGGTGCCCGTATCTGGCAAAAAGATATCAGCGGTGCCAAAACTCCATGGGTTGTCGGTAACCGCGTCTTCCTGATTTCCAGCGAAGGCCAGATTGTTTCCATGGATAAGGATACAGGTTCCGTCCTCTGGATCTCGCAGCTTGCCCGTTACAAGGATCAGGCTGACAAGACCGGCCCGATCTTCTGGAATGGCCCTATCTTTGCCAGTGGCCGCCTGATGGCCTTCTCCACCGATGGCCGCGTGGCCGAAATCGATCCGGAAAAAGGCACGCTTATCCGCGAATGGAACACCGGTGAAGACATCCGTATTGCCCCGGTTGTGGCCAATGGCACGCTTTACCTGCTCT
>CAZUYV010000232.1:0-3064 GCA_964624435.1 uncultured Micavibrio sp.
TGATGTCCATGCCGCGTACTGCCTGAACTTGTTCGTAAGTGATTTCAGGGAATACAGTTTGTTCTTTCAGACCGAAGGCGTAGTTGCCGCGGCCATCGAAGCTCTTACCGTTAATGCCGCGGAAGTCGCGGATACGTGGCAGAGCAATCGTGACCAGACGGTCCAGAAATTCGTACATTTTTGCGCCGCGGAGCGTGACTTTGCAGCCAATCGCCATGTCTTCACGCACTTTGAAAGCAGCATTCGATTTGCGGGCTTTCGTAATGATCGGCTTTTGACCGGCGATCAGCGCGAGGTCGGCAGCAGCAGATTCAACCGCTTTACGGTCTGTCACAGCATCGCCAACGCCCATGTTGATTACGATCTTGTCCAACGCAGGAATAGCGAATGGATTGCTGATCTTGTATTTTTCCTGCAAAGCTTTTTTCAGCTTTGTCTCGTAACGTTCTTTAAAACGGGGTGTGTAAGCCATTTTCTGTCTTCCCTACCTTAGAGCGCTTCGCCAGAGGCTTTGGCAATACGGGTTTTCTTACCGTCTTTACCAACTTTATAGCCTACGCGGGTTGCTGTGCCTTTTTTCGGATCGACCAGAGCCACGTTGGACACATGGATCGATAATTCTTTTTCTTCGATACCACCAGCGGACAGTTGTGTCGGCTTGGTATGCATTTTGGCAATATTGATGCCAGCAACCGTTACGCGGTTTGCCGCTGGGTGGGATTCAATGATCTCGCCCTTCTTGCCTTTATCTTTACCTGTCAGAACGACAACCTGGTCGCCCTTTTTCAATTTCAATTTTGCAGCAGTCATTAGAGCACCTCTCCTGCGAGCGAAATAATCTTCATGTAACCCTTACCGCGCAATTCGCGGGTCACTGGGCCAAATATACGTGTGCCAATCGGCTCACCGGCGTTATTGATCAGAACGCAGGCATTTGTATCGAAGCGGATTTTTTCACCGTTAACGCGGTTCAGACCGTGCTTGGAACGAACGATAACCGCCTTACGGACATCACCCTTCTTCACACGGCCACGTGGAATTGCATCCTTGATCGAAACAACGACGATATCGCCGATGTTTGCGGTACGGCGGTGCGAACCACCCAGGACCTTGATGCACTCGACTCTCCGGGCTCCGGAGTTGTCGGCGACTTCCATATTTGATTGCATCTGGATCATATTTTAAATCCTTCTTCGCCTTATCTCTTAATTACTTCGCTTTCGCGGTTTTCTTGGGAGCTGCTTTCTTAGCGGCTGTTTCTTTTTTCGGTGCAGCTACGGCTTTTGGCACGGCAGCCTTTGGAACTGGTGCTGGCTCAACGCCATCAACAAGAACTGTCCAACGTTTGCGTTTCGAAATCGGAGCGCATTCAATAATCTGGATTTTATCACCGATCTTGAACGTACCGTTTTCATCGTGAGCCGCATATTTCGTCGACTTTTTGATGTATTTTTTATAGACCGGATGCATGTAGCGACGCTCGACCAAAACCGTTACGGTCTTGTCCATTTTGTCACTGGTGACTGTGCCTTCCAATACGCGACGTGGCATATGTGTCTCCTTTACCTAACTTACGCAGCCTTGCCAGAGGCAAGCTGTTTTTGAATGAATGTCTTAACGCGAGCAATATCGCGACGCAGTGTACGGATTGTCGATGTGTTTTCCATCTGGCCAGCGGCACGTTGCAGACGAGTGTTTAACTGGTCCTTACGCAAATCCATCAGGTTTTTCTTCAGCTCATCGACGCTCTTCCCTTTCAGGAGTTCGGCGCTGTTTGCTTTCGCTTTTTTATCTGCTTTTGCCATTTCTTAAATCCTTGATTGACTAGGCGCTGATACGGGCAACAAATTTTGTCGCGATCGGCAGTTTCGCCGCAGCCAGTTCAAGGGCTGTTTTCGCAACATCAATTGGAACACCGTCCAGTTCGAACAAGATACGACCCGGTTTAATACGGGCGACCCAAAATTCAGGGGACCCCTTACCGGAACCCATACGAACTTCGAGAGGTTTCTTCGAAACCGGAACATCTGGGAATACGCGGATCCAGACCTTACCTTGACGTTTCATCGCACGGGCGATGGCACGACGGGCGGCCTCAATCTGACGCGCTGTAATACGGTCTGGCGCAAGAGCCTTCAGGCCGAATTCGCCAAAAGCCAAAGTCGCACCGCCCTTGGCTACGCCATGGATACGGCCCTTATGGGCTTTTCTGAATTTTGTCTTCTTTGGTTGCAGCATTTTTAAATGTCCGTTTTCACAAAAAAAATTTCGCTCACATGGACTTAAAATCCCTCTTGGATTCCAGTCCCCATATGGCTTTAACCGACTATAACGTCTGTTGATGAACCTGTAATTCGCGCGGACTATATAATCAATCTTTGCGGATTACTAGCACTATTTTGGGCCTTTTTTTAAAAAAACAGGCCCAAAATCGTATTTTATTAGCTACGGGGCTGACCGCCGCCGGAACCTGTGTTTTCGCCCATGCGCTTGTCACGAGCCATAGGATCGTGCGCCATGATGTCGCCCTTGTAGATCCAAACCTTAACGCCAATGATCCCGTAGGTTGTTAACGCTTCGGCAAAGCCGTAATCGAGATCAGCACGTAGTGTGTGCAATGGAACACGACCTTCGCGGTACCATTCAGTACGCGCGATATCAGTACCGCCAAGGCGGCCCGAAACGTTAATACGGATACCCTGACCGCCCAGACGCATTGTGCTCTGAACCGCACGCTTCATGGCACGACGGAAAGAAACACGGCGTTCCAGCTGTTGGCAAACGCCTTCAGCAACCAATTGAGCATCGATTTCAGGCTTGCGGATTTCAATGATGTTAAGGGCAACATCCGAACCGGCACGGGCCGAGAGATCTTTACGCAGTTTTTCGATATCGGCGCCTTTTTTACCAATGATAACGCCGGGGCGCGCTGTGTAAACGGCCACTTTCGTGGTCTTGGCAACGCGCTCGATGATCACTTTCGAGATCCCGGCTGCTTTCAGTCGGTCTTGCACATATTTGCGCAGCTCCAGATCCTGGATCAGCTTGTCCGCATATTTGCGGT
>CAZUYV010000233.1:0-3050 GCA_964624435.1 uncultured Micavibrio sp.
ATTGATTATGACCGTGCGGCAGAACTCGGCGTTACCGTTTCGAATATCGGACGCACGCTGGAATCCATGCTGGGGTCGCGCCGCGTTACCACCTATATCGAAAATGGCGAAGAATATGACGTGATTTTGGAAGGAGAGCGGGATGAACAGCGCACGCCGACCAATATGGAGAATATCTATGTCCGTTCCGACCGGACCGGCGCGTTGATTCCACTGTCCAACCTTGTGAAGCTGGAAGAGCTTGCCGATGCGTCGCGCCTGACACGCTATAACCGCGTCCGTTCCATTACGATCGAGGCGGATCTGGATAAGGGTTATACGCTGGGGCAAGCCTTGACCTTCATGGAAAAACTGACGCGAGAAACACTTCCCGATGCCGTGATCGATTACAAGGGACTGTCACGCGATTACAAAACGTCCGGTGGATCGATCTATTTCGTCTTTATGCTCGGCATCGTCGTGATGTTCCTGATTATGGCGGCGCAGTTTGAAAGCTTTATCCATCCTCTTGTGATTTTGCTTACCGTTCCCCTTGCCATGGCAGGGGCGCTCGCCGGGCTTTATTTCACCGGACAGACCATCAATATCTTTACGCAGATCGGGTTGATCATGCTCGTGGGGCTTGCCGCCAAGAACGGGATTCTGATTGTTGAATTTTCCAACCAGTTGCGCGATGAAGGCATGGCGTTCCATGATGCATTGGTAAAAGCATCGGAACTTCGTCTACGCCCCATCCTGATGACCAGCATCACGGCGATGGCTGGGGCAGTTCCTCTTATCCTCACCGGTGGCGCCGGATCGGAAACGCGGTCGGCCATTGGTATCGTGATTTTCTTTGGTGTCGCGGCGGCAACGGTGTTTACCTTGTTCGTGGTGCCGGTGGCGTATCAATTGATCGCCCGCAACACGGGATCACCTGGCGATGTCAAACGCCGGCTTGAAAAAGAGATGAATGATCGGGATGCGGGCGTATAAGCCCTGAGAATAAAAAACGGGCGGTTCGCCCTAGGAAGCAACCCGCCCGTTTTCTTGGGTAAACTTTTTTCTTACGACTTTGCAGGACCGCCAGCAGGACGACCATGGTTGGCGCTGTAAATAGATTGCATCCGTTCCGCCATCTTATTCACGTCTTCCATGCCGATTTGCAAATTGTTGGCCAGTTGCTGCAACGCTGCCTTGGCATCCGTACTGCCGCCATCGGCCGCGATTTTGTACCACATCAGCGCATCTTCCTGTTTGCTGGATTTGCCGATGAGGGAATTTTCATGGATCAGGCCAAGATTATAAGCAGCCTCAACCACGCCCTGATTGGCGGAGCTTTCAAAGAACGCGGCGGCGATATTTGCATCATAAGTCGTACCGATACCTTCGATATAAGCGATGCCGAGATTATATTGTGCCTCCGGGTGGCCAAGCTTGGCAGCCTCGCGGTACCAGTATAATGCGCGGTCAAGATCACGTTCCACGCCAAGTCCTTGGTGATAGAGAACACCGAGATTATAGCTGGCGTTGCTGATGCCACGGTCTGCCGCCTCGCGGAACCATTGGGCCGCCTTTTCAAAATTTTGCGTCACGCCGCCACGACCAGCCGTATAAATGGCGGCAAGATCATGTTGTGCTTCGGGAACGCCGGCAAAAGCTTGCGACTGCAATTCCTGCATCGGGGCAGGGAGGGTTTCATCCGCCTTGATACGCTGTTCCAATGTCCCTTGGCCGCGATCGGCCTCCACTTCCTTTGTCACAGCCGGAACCTGCGCGAACGCTTTGGCGGCATATGGCTTCAAAGGATCGTAGGCGCCCGTCGTAGAGGGCACAGGTTTTGTTGCATTTTCAGTTGGGGCAATGTCCAGATCTTCCTGAACCGCCTGCGGCGCGATTTCATTCAGGTTAGAGGCCAGCTGTTCCGGATTTTCTTCCAGCGCCGCCATCAGTTCTTCATCCGAAGAGTTCAGGACCTGTTGTGCCGCCGGGGTTTGATCCGGTGTCGCCGTTGAGGCACTGGCCCGTGAAGCTTCTATTTCATCATCCAATGGTTCGATCGTGCTGGTGACAGCCGGTGCGGATGTTTCATCATTGATGGCTTCCCAGCGGTTTTCATCGAGATTGACGCGGGCAAGGCCACCATTTTCAAGAACGGCGATTTTCGGCATGTCCGGTTGCTGGATCTGGTTGATGGTCCAGCCGAATAGAAGCGCGGCCACGAGCATAGAGGCCATGCCGACGCCCTGCATGCGAACGGACTTACGCCACCAAGGCGCAGCGTCATTGGCGGCATCCTGCATATTGTCCGACCATGCCGGAATTTGCGGCAGATTACCGGCCTGGGCGGCGGCGCTTTGATCCGTCAAAAGAATAAGAGCGCGGGCCTTTAATGTATCTTGTGTTTCGGTCAGAATTTCTTCCATCCGTTCGACCTTGCGCAATGTGCGCGTGCGGTCCTGGCTGATTTTTTCCAGTTGGCGATCAAGGCGCGCCTGCTCGGTGAGCGTGGCATCAACACGTTGCGTGACAGCGAGTGTTGTGTCTTCCGTATCTTTGACACGTTTATCAAGAAGGGCTTGTCCCGCGACAGTCTGTACCAGCTTGGCCTCGGTCTCTTTCAGTGCGCGTTCAAAACGGGCCTGACGTTGCGTGACTTCGGTATCAACCGTTTCGCGCGAACTGATTTTACTTTCCAAGGCTTGATAGGCCTTTTCGGATTTCTCCGCCTTGCCTTCGAGTTCGATAAGAGATTTGCGATACTCCCGCAATTCTGCGAGCAGTTCATAGCGCTCTGCTTCACTGCGTTTCAGTTTGTCGCTGATGGCGGCGAGGGTGCGGATGATTTCAAGGCCGCGCGTATTCGGGGCAGCAGGCGGCGTTGCGGCCGATGCGCGCACGGGTGCGGCTTCGCTGCGATAATCGTCCTCCTGCGGCGGACGAACGACGTGAACCCTGTCTGGTGTGCGCCCCTGTTTCATTAACGCGGATCCTTCCAATACTGATATGTGAACGGCTTAAATATATAGATTTTGTAAAATCCGACCAAGAAAATTATGGAACATGTCCAC
>CAZUYV010000234.1:0-3049 GCA_964624435.1 uncultured Micavibrio sp.
GTTACAAACTAACAAGAAGACGAGGACAAAATGTCATTCAACAAAGACGATATCAAACGCCGTATGGACGCATCCGTGGATGCGCTGAAGCATGAATTTTCCGGCCTGCGCACCGGGCGCGCCAGCACCGCGATGCTCGACACGCTGAGCGTTGAAGTTTACGGCCAACGCATGCCGATTTTGCAGGTGGGAAGCATTTCCGTTCCTGAGCCGCGCCTATTGACCATTCAGGTTTGGGATTCCGGTTCCGTAAAAGCCGTTGAAAAAGCCATTCGCGATGCCAATCTTGGCCTCAACCCATCACCCGATGGCAACCTTATCCGCGTGCCTGTGCCTGAACTTAATCAGGAACGCCGCAAGGAACTGACCAAGGTTGCAGGGACATATGCGGAATCCGCCCGCGTTGCCGTGCGCAATGTACGCCGCGATGGGATGGAATCGCTTAAGAAAATGAAGGCCGATGGTATGTCGGAAGATGAACAAAAGCGCCTTGAAGGTGATGTTCAGAAATTGACCGATGAAACAATCCGCAAAATCGACACAATGCTTGGCGAAAAAGAAAAGGACATTATGACTGTTTAAGTCAGGAGCCTTTTATGAACGCGCAGCATATAGCCATCATTATGGACGGAAACGGACGCTGGGCAAAACAGCGTGGTTTGCCGCGCACAGCCGGACACCATCAGGGTATTGAGGCGTGTAAGCGCACGGTTCATGCTGCCTCTGAACTCGGCATCAAATACCTGACCCTGTTTGGGTTTTCTTCGGAGAACTGGAGCCGCCCAGCCGATGAGATTAATGAATTGATGCGTCTTCTGCGGATGTATCTGCGGTCCGAGACCGCCGACCTTCACCGTAATAATGTTCGCCTTCAGGTGATTGGATCACGCAAAGAACTCTCTGACGATATCGTTGAGTTGATCGAGAATGCTGAAAAACTGACCGGTAATAATGACCGCTTGTTCCTGACCATCGCCCTGAATTACGGGGGGCGCCATGAAATCCTCAATGCCGCCGCCGAATATGCGAAGAAGATTGCCGAGCAGGGTGTTGAGCCAAGCTATGAAACGGCGGAAGAGCATTTCCCATCCTGCCTGATGACCCGCAACCTTCCTGATCCCGATATTTTAATTCGCACCAGCGGGGAACAAAGGATCAGCAATTTTCTTTTGTGGCAGTGCGCTTATACCGAATTCTGCTTTACCTCTACGCTGTGGCCCGATTTCGGCAAGACCGATCTTGAAGCGGCCATCGCCGAATTTGGCAAGCGCGAGCGCCGTTTTGGCGCAGTGACCAGTAACTAAAATTATAATGTCATGCCCGCTTTATGCGGGCATCCGGTTTATGGATCCCCGCCGCGCAGAGGCGCTTCGCGCCAGCCGCAGGGGTGACAAAAATAGATGAAGGATTATTTGTGGCTTTAACATTTGATAGATCATTGGTTCTGCGCGTGGCGTCTGCTTTGTTGCTGATGCCGATTGTGCTCGCAGCACTAATCCTTGGCGGATGGTTTTTTACCGCCATGCTGGTTGTCGCAATTGTAGTATCGGTTCGCGAATGGCTGAGAATGTCCAAGAGGGCGCCGTCCCCAGTCATCAACGCCATCGCCGGTATTGGTTATATAATTTTCTGCTTTGCCTGTTTTTACTATCTGCGTCTCTATGAAACCAATGGGGCAGGTCTTGCGCTCGCGCTGATCCTATCCGTCTGGGCGTCGGATTCCGTTGCGTATTTTACAGGCAAGGCGATTGGCGGACCCAAACTTGCGCCCAGCATTTCCCCCAACAAGACATGGGCGGGCCTGATCGGCGGTGCGGTGGGTAGCACGCTGCTTCTTGTTCTTTATGCGCTGTATATCGGGCCGTGGTTGTCGGGCTTTGGTATTGATTTGCATGTACCTGCGTTGTCTCACCTGCAATGGACTGTGCTCGGCGTTCTCGTTACACTGGCGGGGCAGGCAGGCGATCTTCTGGAGTCATCGGAGAAACGCATGGCGGGCGTAAAAGATTCCGGCAACCTTATACCCGGCCATGGTGGATTGCTCGATCGTATCGATGCGTTGCTTTTGGCCTCTGTCGCCTATGTTATCGCACTGAAGGCATTCGGACTATGAAATCCATCACAGTTCTTGGATCAACGGGGTCGGTGGGTGTCAGCACGCTCGATGTTATCGCGGCCAATCCTGATTTGTATAAGATTCATGCCCTCGTTGCGGGCCGCAATGTTGAATTGCTGGCCAATCAGGCAAAGCAGTTCAAGGCAGCATTGGCCGTCATTGCCGATGAATCCCTTTATCAAGATTTGAAAGACCGCCTTGCCGGGACGGGGATAGAATGCGCCTGTGGTCGCAAGGCCGTGATCGAGGCGGCAGCCCATCCTGTTGATTGGACGATGGCGGCTATTGTCGGCATGGCAGGGCTGGAACCGATGATGGCGGCCCTGAAGAATTGTAAGCAGGTGGCGATTGCCAACAAGGAGCCATTGGTATCCGCAGGTACATTGGTAATGGAGACAGCGCGCAAATCTGGCGCGACCATCCTGCCCGTCGATAGTGAGCACAACGCAATCTTCCAAGTTCTGGAACCGGAAAATATTGAGAGTGTTCGCCGCCTTATCATCACGGCGTCAGGTGGTCCGTTCCGCACGACACCTATCGAACAACTTGCCCATGTCACGAAAGAGCAGGCGCTGGCGCATCCCAACTGGGCGATGGGACCGAAGGTGACCATCGATAGTTCGACCATGATGAACAAAGCGCTGGAAGTGATCGAGGCGCATCACCTGTTTGCCATGCCGCCGGAAAAGATCGACGTGCTGGTTCACCCGCAATCCATCATCCATTCCATGGTGGAGTATGAGGACGGGTCGGTTCTGGCCCAGCTCGGCCCATCGGATATGAAGGTGCCGATTGCGCAGGCGCTCGGCTGGCCAAAACGTATCAAGAGCGCATCGCAACGCCTTGATTTTACGAAGGTTTCAACCTTGACGTTTGAGCCGCACGATCCCCGCCGTTTTCCCGCCATAAACTTTGCCTATGATTGCCTGAGAC
>CAZUYV010000235.1:0-3048 GCA_964624435.1 uncultured Micavibrio sp.
ATCAAACAAAAAATCGATGAACTGAAAGACGTGTTCAAGAGGTATGATGACTAGCTGCTGCAAACCGGAACAGGAAAAGCCTATTGCCTCTTGCTGTGGTCCTGCTGATCACGGACATGAAGGGCATGAAGGGCACGGCCATTCAGACAAGTTCGACTGGATGATGTGGATCTGTACGCCCCTCGTCCTCATTCCATATGCCTTGTATTTTCTAGCCCCGTCCGTAATGGATTACGCACCGTGGGTGCATACCTATCTTCACAGCGTTCATGAATTCATCAACGCGACATGGTGGGGTGTTCTGATCGGGATATTCTTCCTCGCCCTTATGTCCCGTATCCCGCGTGAATTTGTAATGTCTGTCCTTGGCAATAAAAAAGGTCCCGGCGGTATTGCCCGCGCCATGGCGGCGGGCGTCCTGCTTGATCTATGCAGTCACGGCATTCTGATGATCGGCACAAAACTCTATCAACGTGGTGCCAGCGCCGGGCAGTTGATGGCCTTCCTGATCGCCTCCCCGTGGAATTCTCTCTCGCTGACCTTGATCATGATTGGCCTGATCGGTTTGAAACTGACGCTGATCTTCCTTGCCCTCTCGGTTGTCATCGCCTTTATTTCCGGCCTGATTTTTGATGCCCTCGTGGATCGTAAAATTTTGCCTGCCAACCCCAATGCCTTCGATATGCCAGAAAATTTCCAATTTCTTCCGGAGGCAAAACGTCAACTGACACAGGTAAGATGGACCCCGTCCCTGTTTGGGTCGATGATCAAGGGCGGCATGGTGGATTCTGCCATCGTTGTCCGCTGGCTGCTGTTCGGAATTGTAGTTGCCTCCGCCCTGCGCGTGTTTATCGATGCGGAAACCTTCACGCAATATTTCGGGCCGAGCATCCTCGGCCTCACTGCCACGGTGTTCTTCGCCACGGTGCTGGAGGTGTGTTCCGAAGGTTCCTCTCCGATCGCGGCTGATTTTGTGAACCGCGCGGGCGCCCCCGGCAATGCTTTTGCCTTCCTGATGGCGGGTGTTGCCACGGACTACACGGAAGTCATGGTGATCAAGGACACAACGAAATCATGGAAACTGGCGCTGTTCCTACCGCTCATTACATTGCCGCAGGTTATTATCTTCGCGATTTTGCTAAATCTCTAACGTCGCTTTTTGCGTGTTGATTTTTTTGGGGCCTGACAAGGATAATATTCATAGAGCGCGAGTGTAACGGCAGGCGCCGCGATAAATTCGCTATGCTGATCATTTTCTTCCAGATAAACCCAGACGATATCCTGCAGCTTCGCCATCTTCTCGGTATTGGGAACGCAGAAATCTATGGTCGGCGCGGTGCCGAGCGTCTTCATCAATTTGTGATAGTCGATGACCCCGGCAATATAGGCTTGGCAGGCAGTATGTCCGCCCTTCACAACCTCTTTGCCATTTTCCTTACGCTTGCAAAGTTCGCGGAGATAACCACCCGAGAAAAACCCCGAAGTATCCTGCGCCCATACAATACGCGGAAAAAGCAACATCCCGGCAAGGACCGGGATGATCAGAAACGCGCATAAAATGCGGCTATGCTTATTTCTTTTGCTCATTTCCTTGCTTCAGTTGCTGCAGGATCGCGAAAGGAGATTCAAACACTTCCTTGGCCGGGGCGGAATAAACGCGCTCACGGTCATCATCCCGTTTCGGACGTTCATCGCGTTTGCCTTTGAATTTTTTCTTGTCGCCATCGCCTGCTTTTTTGTCAGGCTTGGAGAAAGATTTCTTTTCCTTGCGTTCCGGGCGCTCGGTGCGTTCAGGACGGGGCTTGCTTTCGGCATTGGCCTTACCGCGTTTCAGGCGGAACGTTGCAAGCTCAGGCTTGGCTTTGTCAGCGGCAACTGGGGCGGCCGACACTTCTGTTGCGCCGTTCTCCACAGGAACGCCTTCAACGGCTGGCGTCGCGGTAGGCGTTTCGATTGTTTCTTGGGCAACCGGGGCAATCGTTTCAATCCCCTCAACCGCTGGGACTTCTTCCTTCGCCTTTTCGGCGGCAGGATCATGGATCATCTTGTGGCCCATCGCTTCCAGCACAGCATAAAGATCGAGGATGTTTGATCCCAACCATTCAGCCATCTTGTGCTGTGCCTGGAACTTACCATCCTTGGCGGCATCATAAACGGCGCAGACAACACGGTCCAGCATATCAACGCGGATCGAGCGCGGCCCATAAACCGGATAACCGATCGAACGATAATAATTCGCATCGATATTTTTATCGGCAACGGTAAAGGACACAATACCGTCCTTCGGCAATTCGGCTGGTAATTCTTTGCCCTGCCATAGCGACAGCAAAATACCGCGCAGTTTCACGGCGGCGGGCTTGTTGAGCTCCGGCAGGAATACCAGCAACGGCCCCATGCGGACCTTGCGGTTACGCAATGCCTTCCGGCCTTCTTCATCAAGGCCTCCAATCAAATCTTCGAGATCCGCACGTGGCAAAATCCCGAGCGCCTCTTGCAACTGGAACGCAATGCCGCGCGCCTGTGGTGTGAAATCATCACCGCCTGTCAGACGGAACAAAGGTTCCAGCGTGAAATGAATATGACGTTCCAGCCATTGCTGAAGTTTTTCCGTGATCGCGGCCTTGTCCTGCCCATCGAGCAGATTGGAATCTGGCACATCGACGCGCGGCTTCAGCAGCAGGTCGCCCTTGCGAACCCATGCCACCGGATCGCCAGGGAGTGGATTGCTTGCATCCTGTTGCCAGAGAATTTGGCCATCGTCGGCCAGTTTGAATTGTTTGTCTTCGGCTTTCAAAATCATGGAAAGTCGGTTTCCTATTTCCGGTTTAAGCGCTTGGCGCGCTGCTGTCATAATTGCTTTGAACTCTTCTCTACCCGAAGTCTGGTCCGGAGAAAAGCGGAATCCGGTCAATTGGCCCACTCTTTGGCCTTCCACGACCACTTCGCCGTCCTTTTTGATCCCGGCCAGAAGCGGGCTGCCCTCTTCCATTTTGCCCAGCAAAACTGCCGATCGTTTATCGACAAAGCGTTTGGTTAACGCCTCATGCA
>CAZUYV010000236.1:0-3046 GCA_964624435.1 uncultured Micavibrio sp.
GATAGCTCATCGGCAGCAGACAGAACCTGATGCGACGCGGAACCGGTGCTGGTGGCGGCTTCGCTGACAGACCCGATATTTTGCGTCACTTCCGATGTACCGGTATAGGCTTCGGCGACATTACGGGAAATTTCCTGCGTTGCCGCTGTCTGTTCCTGAATGGCCGCGGAAATAGAACCAGCGATTTCGTCGATCTCCTCGATAACCTGACAAATCGTCCGGATTGATTCTGCCGAGGTCTGGCTGATCGATTGGACCTGTGCGATCTGGGCAGAGATTTCCTCGGTCGCCTTGGTCGCTTCGTTGGCGAGGTTTTTCACTTCAGAGGCCACAACCGCAAAGCCTTTCCCGGCGTCACCGGCACGGGCTGCTTCAATGGTGGCGTTCAGGGCCAGAAGGTTGGTCTGTTCCGCAATATCCGAAATCATCTTGGTCACATCGCCGATTTTCTGCGCGGCTTCGACCAGGGCACCCACGCTGTCACCGGCGGCGCGGGCATCATGAACGGCTTTGCTTGCCACTTGTGAAGAGCGAGCGACTTGCGAAGCGATTTCGTTGATGGAGGAGGAGAGTTCTTCGGACGCACTTGCAACGGTCTGGACATTCGCTGCTGCCTGTTGAGACGATGTAGCAACGGCACCGGACTGTTTCGATGTTTCTTCAGCTGAGGCCGAGAGAGATTGAGCCGAAGCCTGCAATTCCGCCGAGGCGCTGGATACAAACTTCACGATGTCGATCATGCTGTTTTCGAAGTGTTTGGTTGCGGCATTGACCTTTTCCTGCCGAATTTCCTTAGCTTTCTGTTCAACCTTGGCGGCTTCTTCCATCTCGATATTCTTGACCATGTTGTCTTTGAAAATCTGAACGGAACGGGCCATATCCCCAACTTCATCCTTTAGCTCACGGGACGGAACATCTTTGTCGAGTTTACCACTAGCAAGATAGTTCATATATTCCGTGATTTTGCCAATTGGAACGGCAACCGCTCTTACAAGAACATAGACAATTCCCATACCGATGGCAAAAAGGATGACGCACAGAGATATCGATATTATCTGACTTTGTGCAAACAGCCCGTCTGCATAACTGCTGGTTTTTTCGGCATTGCCTTCATTCAGCTCAACGATTTTTGTGATGGTATTTGTAGCTTTATCATAAACAGTTACAGCACTTTTCACTTCTGTCGCCGCTTGCTCCCTCAGCCCTTGCTTTTCCAATTCCATGATTTTTTCTGACAGGACTTGATATTCTTCCCACGCGGCAGAAAACTCATTGTACAGGTTTCTGCCTTCTTCACTCAGATTATAGGCACTGTAAGTTGCCATCTTCTCTTCCAATTTCTTGGCGAAATCATTCATCCTGCCTGTATATTTTTGTATATCGGCTTCCGTTGTGGAAACCAAAAGGGCGTATTGTTGCCGTCTGAACGAAGACAGGTCGAGATTCATCTGCAAAGATGTGCTGATACGAGGCAACCAACTATCTGCAATCAAATTTGATTGGTCGTTGATTTTTGACATGGACGTCAGCAGGTAAATGTTCCCCAGAGTAACCAAGGAGAGCAGAACTAATAAAGGGAAGAGGATTTTGTATTTAATCTTTAAATTTTTCATGGCTTTTGGCCCCGGCGGGTTAGTGGATTGATGGGTAATAGGAGAGTGAAGAAGACGCAAAGAATGCTTAGAATACGTTTTTCTAAATTATCTTTTGCTTAGGGAAAATACAACTAGAATTCGTTAGAAGCCGCGTCCGTTTTTCAAACCGAGAAGGGCCTGTGGCTTTATTTTGGGGGCCTTACTACCGCCGCCGCGTCGTCCGCCGCCAAAGCGTTCATGGTCAGATAGTTCTTTTTCCATGATGGCATCAATATCCGGAATATTGCCCATTTTGATTTCTTGGACGCAAGCAGCAAAGAAGTTGCAACACTTTGTTTCCCAATCATAAACGGAATTGGCTTCATCTGTACCGCGAACCCTGAACTGTGTGGGGGACCACTGACCGGCGACCACGGGTTTACAGAAGATCCAGATAGATTGTTCAATCGGCGGTTTTCCATCCGGGGGTATGTCATAGAGCATCTGGAGTTCGGCTTCGATTTCATCGCCGTCATTGCTCATGCGGACCTCGGCGGAACAGGTTACGCCGCTTGTTGCATCATAGGCCGACCATGGGCAGGTTTCGTAAGGGGAAAGGACATATCCCACCCCTAGCTTGTCCAGCAATGTTTTCAAGTCTACGCGCATGGCATCCTTCTCGCCCAGTATAGCAGAAAAGGCAAGGAATTTCAGAGTTTTCGGACCTTTAAGTGACCGTTCTGGCGGAACTGAATGTCCAAAACATCCTGTTTTTCCGCCGCTTTCACATCAGTTACAGGTTTACCGTCTGCTCCACGGATTACGGTATAGCCACGGTCCAGTACTTTTTCAAAGGACAGGCTCTGCAACATCCGGATGGTGTGGTCGAGGTGCTTTTGCGGGTCGGTCAGAAGGCGCGTGCTGACCCGTTGGAGGTTTTGTCCAACCATTCCGATATGCCGAGTTTTTTCTTCGATAAGACTGCGCGGATGGCGCGGGGTTAGCCCAGCCAGTTGCTGAGCCCGGCGCGACAGGGTGCGGTCAAATCCATGCAACAATTTGGAAAAGAGGTGATCGATATTCTGGGTCTTGGTCTCCAGCAGGCGTGATGGATCGCCGAGTTTTGCCGACAAGGTTTCAAGGTGACGCGAACCTTCTTGTAGTTTTCGCTGCACACCGCGCGTCAGACGCTGTGCATCGTCCTGTATCTGGGCAAGGAGATTGAGGCGGACGGGCACGGCCATCTCCGCGGCTCCGGTCGGGGTCGGTGCGCGCAGATCAGCGGCGTAATCAATCAGGGTCGTATCGGTTTCATGCCCAACGGCGGAGATAACAGGAATCATGCTTTCGGCCACGGCCCGCACCACGATCTCTTCATTGAACGCCATCAAATCTTCAAGGCTTCCGCCGCCACGCGCAACAATCAGGAGATCCGGTTTTTGAGCAGCAGGCAGAGCGTTAAATCCGCGCAC
>CAZUYV010000237.1:0-3037 GCA_964624435.1 uncultured Micavibrio sp.
TGGACGCCATGTCATCCAACAATTCTATCGTTATGTCAACAATTTCCGCCTGATCATGGGCCAGAATGACATTTACGCCGCCCTCTGCCGTTAACCATTTGTCGGTACGGGCTTTCTGCTTGAGGTCTTCCGCCGATTTATAAGGCCATTTACCGAGGTGGCGGGCCGTGACCATCCAGTCGCAATTGGAGAAGGTATATAAGGAGTCAGCGGCATCGGCGATCTCCCCTTGGGCAAACCAGCGGTGGGTGACGCCTTTGAAGGGTTGGGTGTAACCCGCCTCTTTCAAATATTTTTGCAGGGCGTCTTTTTTAGCCCAGAATTCCGGCGCCGGTTTTTCCATCGACTGGACATTCAACCCTTCGGCAAACGCGCCCAGCAAAGCCGCGCGGTCTTCCTCATTATAGGTGTCGTAATCAACGATCCATCCGGCCGTGCCGCGATCCAGTTGCGGGAAGCGGAAATATTTATGGGTCTTTTGTACCTTGGCTTCTTTGTAGATGCGCCCCAGCAGGAATTCACATTGTTTGATCTCATCTATCACCCATTGCGTTTCTTTCTGGCTAGACCGCTGATGCGTGGTTGCGTGATTGGCGAGGATAAACCCTTTTTGCACGGCACGCACAGCGGCCATTGGGTTTTCTTCGAGCTTGTCACCGCGGCAATAGAAGATAGCCGGAATGCCTTTTTCAAACAGCCAGCCGGTCAGGTCATCCATCCGTTCGGACGGCGAGTCATCAATCGTCAGATAAGCGGAAGAATTGAATTTCATGAGGCGGTTCCTTGATAAACACTCAGCCCAAGGATCGGCAAATTGACATCGCGGCAATAATAAACGGGAACAGAAGACAAGCTTTCAACCACCACATCCACCATCGGGCGGATGAAATAATCTTTGAAGATTTCGGCATCAATCGCGTTTTCTTCGATCATATCATCCATGATTCCGCCGGTGAGATAGACTCCGCCATAGGCCCCTGCCCCTGTCACCAGCATGTTGCAATAGAGGCCCAAGAATTCCCAGAAGAACTTGATGGCCGATTCTTTGCCCACTTCATCACCCAGCACCCAGAGGCCATTGCCACCGATAATATTTTCCATGATGAAATCGCGGCCCAGTTTCTGTTTCGTAGAAAGGAGGGTAATTATATCTTGCTGCGCCGGAGTCACAGCGAAAGCCGGGACATGGCCGCCATGGGTGCGTTGAACGAATGGCTTGCTCCCCGGCCTTTCAAAAAGATAGGCATGGCCAACACCCGTGCCAAGACCGATCAATAATTTCGGTGGGGATTGGAAGTGGAGTTGCGGTTCTGACGCCGGCAACAAAAGCTGCGCCTGATCTTTCGGCAAAACCGCAAGCCCATAGGCCGCCGCCTCCAGATCATTCAGCACCACGGTTTTTTTGACCGGCAGCGCGTTGATATCAATCCGCCAGTGAGAGTCTTTTGAAAATCGCTTGTCTTCGATAATCCCGTTCAACGGTGTAATGGCAGAGGCCAGATAGAGTTCAGAGATATCCGGCGCAAAATCCGTGAGCACAGTTTCCAAGGAGGGAAAATCGGCAATCTTATATTTCTGAATGGTTTTTCCGCCATCTTTCGACAAGCGAAGATGGGTACCGCCGAGATCGGCCAGAACCGCACTCAATGCCGCACCTGATGGCGGTGGTCATGCGTATCGCCGAACGGATCTTTGTGAATGATGATTTCGGCATAGGGGAAGTCGGCCATAATATCTTCTTCCAGTGCGCGGACAATATCGTGCGCGGCTTTCAATGTAATATCCGGGTCTATCTCGACGTCGAAACTAATATGCAACACCATGCCGGATTTGCGGGTGCGCAGATCGTGATGCCCGAGAATGTCAGGATGGCGGCGAATAATCTCTGTAATTCTATCACGCACAGCCTTTGGCAATTCACGGTCGGTCAGCATATCGAGCGCCGAAAGACCGATTTTGCGTGCAGCATATGCGTAGTAAAGTGCGACCGCGACAGCACAGAGCGGATCAACCCAATAGGGACCGCCGTAATAACTGATAAGAAGCGAGGCCATGACACTACCGTTCAGGGCGACATCCGTTGAGTAATGCGCTTGATCTGATTCAATCGCGAGTGATGGTGCACGGGCGAGGCAGTATTTCTGCACCAGGATAAGCTGGATCGACATGACAATAGCAATACCAGCCACCCACACACCCAGAATATGGTGGGTAATCTCTTGTGGCTGGGCAAAACGCTGCGCACCTTCAAACAAAAGGAACATCGCTGCCGCAATCAGGCAGGCGGACTGGAACAACGCCCCTACCCCTTCCATCTTTCCGTGGCCGTGACGGTGAGAATTATCGGCGGGGCGCAGCGAATATTTCAGGGCCAGTAACATTGCGCCGGACATGGCGGCATCAGTCAAGGAATCCGTCAATGTTGCAAGGATCGCAGCGGAATCAGACAGCCAGTAGGCATAGCCCTTAATCCCGATCAGGATGGCGACGGTTCCGAGCGCCCAGAAAGAGGCGATCAACGCATAGCGCGGTTCAATTTGATTGTTATCGGGAAACGGATCTGCCATAGGCGCTGACTATAATCAAAGCATCGCCGCCTTGCAAAAGGAAAGGATGGTTCTTTAGACCTTTGTCTTGCCGGGTTCCGGCTCTTCCTTGGTTTC
The DNA here is from genome assembly GCA_964624435.1 of uncultured Micavibrio sp. Taxonomy (GTDB): domain Bacteria; phylum Pseudomonadota; class Alphaproteobacteria; order Micavibrionales; family Micavibrionaceae; genus Micavibrio_A. The sequence continues at coordinate 2,664 of CAZUYV010000237.1, forward strand.
TGACGGGGTAGAGATACGGGGGTTCACCTTCGCATTTTTATCGACCGAATATTTATCGGTCTTTGGCATGCCCTGCTCCTTATATTCCGATGGTTTGGTCGACCGGGCGCTGGAACCACCCTTATTTTCAACAAACTGGGCCATGCTAACCTCCTCTTTGTGGGTTTAAGCACCAACGTTCACAAGAGGGAACCGGTTCCACCTTGAATAAGGTCAATTTTTATGGGCATATCTGTCTCTTAAAATACGAAAGGTCATTCTTTGCAAATCGGCATGTATCATACGGTCCCCAATTTCGGGGATGTCCTCAACAAGTTTCTCTGGCAGCCCTATTTCGGCCCATTGCTGGATCGCGATGACAATATCCTGATGCT
>CAZUYV010000238.1:0-3024 GCA_964624435.1 uncultured Micavibrio sp.
CATAGAGATTAGAAAGGGCTGTTGTTCAAAACAGGCAATAATATCAATGATCTTGACCTCCATCGCCTTCTATCTTTTCGCCGCTGTGACGCTGATCTCGGCCCTTATGGTTATTACGGCAAAAAACCCGGTTCACTCGGTTCTTTTCCTCATTCTGGCGTTCTTTAACGCGGCGGGATTGTTCGTTTTGCTCGGCGCGGAATTTGTGGCGATGATCCTCGTGATTGTCTATGTCGGGGCGGTTGCGGTTCTTTTCCTCTTTGTCGTGATGATGCTGGATATGTCGTTTTCCGACTTGCGCAAAGGGGCGATGCAATATGTGCCATTCGGTCTTGTTATCGGCGGCGTGCTGCTGGCAGAGCTGACGGTGGTTTATTTGGGATGGAGCGCCGCGCCTGATGCCGCTGTGAATGTCGCAAGCCCTGTGCCGATCGATGTCGAAAATACAGAGAGTCTCGGCCGTCTGATTTACACTGACTATATCTATGCGTTTCAGGCGGCGGGCTTGATCCTGCTGGTCGCCATGATCGGTGCCATCGTCCTGACGCACCGGACACGCAGCGGCGTCCGCAAACAAAAAATTTATGACCAGAATAACCGCAGCCGCGATGAATCGATGTCTATCGTCAAAGTCGCGCCGGGTCAGGGAGTGGATGTATAATGGCTATCGGTCTTGAACATTACCTGATTTTGGCGGCCACCCTGTTCACCATGGGTGTGTTCGGCATATTCCTGAACCGCAAAAACGTGATTATCATCCTGATGTGTATCGAGTTGATGCTGCTAGCGGTCAACATCAATTTCGTGGCGTTCTCATCCTTTATGGGTGATTTGACGGGGCAGATATTCACATTGTTTATCCTGACCGTTGCCGCCGCCGAGGCCGCGATTGGCCTTGCCATCCTTGTCGTGTTCTTCCGCAACAAGGGCTCCATCGGCGTTGAAGATATTTCGAGCATGAAGGGTTGATTTAGATGTCTGTTGAACTGCTCGCCATATTCCCGCCGGTTATCGCTTTCGTCATTGCCTTCCTGTTTGGTAAAATTATCGGCGATCGCGCCGTTCAGCTTTTGACATGCGCCGGCGTTATCACCGCCGCGTTCTGTTCCTGCGCTCTGTTTGTTGACGTGGTGCTGGGATCCGATCCGCGCACAGTGACGATCATGAACTGGTTTACATCCGGTACATTCGCCATCGACTGGGCACTCCGCATGGACCAATTGACCGTGGTCATGATGTGCGTTGTCACCATCGTGTCATCCTGCGTTCACGTGTATTCTGTTGGGTATATGAGCCATGATGAGAGCAAGGCGCGGTTCATGTCGTATCTTTCGCTCTTTACCTTCGCGATGTTGATGCTCGTTACGGCAGACAATCTCGTTCAATTGTTCTTCGGCTGGGAAGGGGTGGGGGTCGCCTCCTATCTCCTGATCGGTTTCTGGAATTTCAAAGATTCTGCCAATGCTGCCGCGATCAAGGCCTTTGTCGTCAACCGTGTCGGCGATTTCGGCCTCGCCCTTGGTGTGTTCGCCTGTTTCGTTTTGTTTGGTTCCGTTCAATTCGATGCAATGTTTGCCAAGGCGCCGGAACTGGTCGATGCCCGTTTCATGTTCTTTGGGTTTGATTTGCCCGCCTTGAACCTTGCCTGCCTTCTGCTCTTCATGGGCGCGATGGGAAAATCGGCACAACTCGGTCTGCACACATGGCTTCCCGACGCGATGGAGGGCCCAACCCCTGTTTCCGCCCTGATCCACGCTGCGACAATGGTGACCGCCGGGGTCTTCCTCGTCGCCCGCATGTCTCCCGTGTTTGAATATGCGCCCGAGGCATTAATGGTCGTCACAGTTGTTGGTGCGCTGACAGCATTTGTTGCCGCCACAATCGGTTTGACCCAGTTTGATATCAAACGCGTGATTGCGTACTCCACCATGTCTCAGCTTGGCTACATGTTCTTCGCGCTTGGTGTATCTGCCTATGGCGCGGCGATTTTCCACCTGATGACGCACGCGTTTTTCAAGGCACTGCTGTTCCTTGGTGCCGGTTCGGTCATTCACGGTCTGCATGACGAACAGGATATGCGTAACATGGGCGGCGTCTGGAAGAAAATTCCAGCGACTTATGTTCTGATGTGGATCGGCTCCCTCGCGCTTGCTGGTATTCCGTTCTTTGCAGGGTACTATTCCAAAGATATTATGCTGGAAAGCGCCTTTGCGGATCACAGCTGGTTTGGGACGTTTGCTTATTGGATGGGTATTTCCGCCGCCCTGATGACGGCGTTCTATTCCGGGCGCCTGCTGTTCATGACGTTCCATGGCAAACCACGGATGGACCATCATACATTTGATCATGCGCATGAATCTCCGCCTGTGATGTTAACACCACTCGTGATCCTGTCAGTAGGTGCTATTTTTGCTGGTGCGCTCGGCTATGCCGGGTTTGTCGGTGGCACTGAGGGCCATAAGGTTGAGGCAGCGCATGGCGATGATGTCGTGGTCGAGCACACGATTGAAGCCCCGGTCGTTGAAGAAGCTGATCATCATCAGGAACTGAATCGTTTTATCTTCTGGGGCGATTCTATCAAAGTACTGCCTAAGAATGATACGCTTGATGCTGCTCACCATGTACCGGAATGGGTAAAACTTCTTCCGACCGTTATGGGTGTATTCGGCTTATTCCTGTCATGGGTGTTTTATAGCCGTTTTACGGGTTTGCCTGCGATGGTGGTTTCCAAGTTCGGATTTTTACATCGCCTGTTCTTCCGCAAGTGGTATTTCGATGAACTCTATAATGCCGTGTTCGTGAAAAACTCGATCTCTGCCGGGCATGTCTTCTTTAAGGCTGATAAAAATGTGGTCGATGGAATTGGCCCGGATGGGGTTGCCGCCCGCTCGCTTGATGTCGCCGACCTGCTCAAAAAATTCCAGTCCGGCTACGTGTTCCATTATGCCTTCGTCATGTTGATCGGGGTAATTTCTCTGGTGAGCTGGTTCTTCTATCAGCAATATGCAGGGTAGGGGTTACAGA
>CAZUYV010000239.1:0-3010 GCA_964624435.1 uncultured Micavibrio sp.
CATCAAGGAACGGATGCACCCAAGCTTCCCTGAATATTTGATCGATCACTCCCTGCAAGTTGCAAATCAAACAAAAAAATTATTGATTGATCAGGGCGTGGATGTCGGCGTTGCCCAGATCATTGGTGAAAATGCCTCTCTTCATGATATTGGTAAGGCGCACCTTACCCAAATTCCTCATTGGATTTACACAACGGAAAAACCAGAAAAGGGGCCACAGTTTGAGTTCAGAAAACAAGAACAAAAACGACACCCTTTCTTGGGGCCCGAAGTGCTAAAGGAAATTCTTGATCGTCTTGATGTCAATTTTCAAGATCTTCGCAAAGAAGAACGTATGCGACTTCGCGTTTGTGAATATATCATGACGCATCACCATGATTTGACCAATCCTAATATGGGCATGGTTCTGGATATTGTCCGCACCGTGGATATGGCGGCCGGTCTGCTTAAAACCACCAACCATGATTACGGTTCTGCAATCAGGAAGATTTATAGCGAACCGGATAAATATGCGAAACAGTACAATCCAGCCTTGATGCAACGTCTGGCCATTATTAATGGCGTAAACGATGTAATTGCGCCCGAACGAGGGCTTGCCATATAAGGCATTTCCTGATTACTTTTAAGCATGGAAAAATTTGTAAAGCTCAGTGGAATTGCCGCCCCTTTGCGCATGATCAATATCGATACCGATATCATCATACCCAAACAGTTTTTGAAGACCATAAAACGCGCCGGCCTCGGTATCCATGCCTTTAACGACATTCGTTATAACGAGGACGGAACGGAAAAGCCGGATTTTGTCCTGAACAAGCCGGCCTATCGCAACGCATCCATCCTCATTACAGGTGAGAATTTCGGCTGTGGCTCCTCACGGGAGCACGCCCCATGGGCCATTCTCGATTTTGGCATACGCTGCATTATCGCCCCCTCTTTTGCGGATATCTTCTACAACAACTCCTTCAAGAACGGCATCCTGCCCATCACGTTACCCAAGGATCAGGTAGAGGCCCTGATGAAAGAGGCTGAAGAAAACCCTTCTGCCCCGTTCGATATTGATCTTGAAAAACAGATCATCACGCGCGGGAACAAGTTCAGCATTCCTTTCGATGTTGAAGAATTCCGCAAACACTGCCTTCTGAACGGTCTTGATGATATTGGACTGACCGAAGCCAAGAAAACTCAGATTGCCGATTATGAAGACAAACGCGCCCAAGAAAGGCCGTGGTTATGAGCAAGACCCATTTCAAATTGACGATATTGCCGGGTGACGGCATTGGCCCCGAAGTAATGGCCGAAGTGCGCAAGGTTATCAACTGGCTGCAATCCAATGAAGGGCTGACTTTCGATATCAGCGAAGATAAGATCGGTGGCGCAGCCTATGATGCCTATGGCACCCCGTTTGCTGATAGCACACTTGCAACTTGCCGTGCATCGGACGCCATTATCATGGGCGCGGTCGGCGGCCCAAAATGGGATGGGGTAGAATACAACAAACGTCCCGAGGCCGGCCTGCTCCGCATTCGCAAGGAACTGGGCCTGTTTGCCAATCTGCGCCCCGCCCTTGTCTTTGATGCCCTGGCTGACGCCTCCAGCCTGAAAACAGAGATCGTCAAAGGCCTTGATATCCTGATTGTCCGTGAACTGACGGGCGGTGTTTATTTCGGTGAACCGCGCGGGATCGAAGACCTTGGCAATGGCCAGCGCCGTGGCGTGAACACACAGGTTTATACAACAGCGGAAATTCAGCGTGTTGGCCGCGTCGCCTTTGATCTGGCCCGTAAGCGCGGCAACAAAGTCACGTCCTGCGAAAAGGCCAATGTGATGGAAAGCGGAAAATTGTGGCGGGAAGATATGACTGCCCTGCACAAGGCTGAATATAACGATGTGACACTGGAACATATGTACGCCGATAACTGCGCCATGCAGCTTTTGCGCAACCCCCGCCAATTCGACGTGATTGTCACGGACAATCTCTTTGGCGATATTCTTTCGGATGAGGCCGCGATGCTCACAGGTTCGCTTGGCATGCTTCCTTCCGCTTCCCTCGGTGCGTCAGGCACGCCAGGCCTTTACGAGCCTGTGCATGGCTCTGCCCCCGATATTGCCGGACAGGGTAAGGCCAATCCCCTAGCGACGATCTTGAGCTTTTCCATGGCCCTGCGCTATTCGCTTGGGTTGGGCCCGCAAGCAGACAAGATTGAACAGGCCGTGCAGATCTTGCTGGGAAAAGGTATCCGCACGGGCGACATCATGGCCCAAGGCTGCACCGAAGTTGGCACAGCGGCTATGGGTGATGCCCTGATCTCCGAGTTAAGAGCCCTGCAATCCAAAGCTGCCTGAAAACATTTTGCACAAACAAAAAGGCCCCGGGGACAACCGGGGCCTTTTGTTATTTCTGATGAACTAGATTAGTTCAGGATGCGGATCAGCATGGAGCAAGCACCACCTGGTGTTGCTTCGTTGTAAACACCAGCAGCTGTAGCACAATCTGTACCAACTGTCTGGGCGCCGCCACGGTTTGAAACACCATCATCCATTTTGCGGTCGATTTGGGCCGCAGTGATAGAGTTGAAACCGCCAGTTGCGCCTGTGGTCAAACCGGTTGCCTGACCGCTCAAAGCCGCATAGTGACGACCTGGAATAAGGGAAACGCCTGCGACAGGTGCAGTCGCAGTTGTATAACCAACCCACATACCGCCACCGGCTTTTACTGTCGGCAAAGCCGCACCAAAGGCATTGGAAGTTGTGGCTGATGGATCAATACCAGAGAGAAGATCGCCTGCAGACAGGTGAACGAACATACGTGTTCCTTCAGCAGTACCAGCAGAAGCTGCGCCAGGACCGCCTGCGACACCGCCGGCAGCAGCGCTACCATTGATGATCAGAGAGTTCCCATCGCCGTTTGTTGTACAGTTGGCACCAATATCTGTACACCCTGGAAGACGGGTTCCCGCATTCTGCATATCGCCTGGATAAGCAGCGTATTTTTCCTGGAATGTGTTGATAG
>CAZUYV010000240.1:0-2997 GCA_964624435.1 uncultured Micavibrio sp.
CATCAAATTTCAGCGAGATGACATCGTTTGCGTCATTGCCGTCTTTGTGATCGAGGTTGTCGAGCAGGGTGAACTTATATTCGCCTGTCGCTGCATCGATTTCCATTGTGAAGACAACAACATCGCCAGCCTTACCAACGAACTTGCCATCGATGATGGAAACAACAACCGGAACGCCATTGTGGAACAAGGCATCGCCTTTCATTGAACCGGTAGCTGTGAAGCCGCCAGTTTTGAAGGCGAAGCTGCCCGGAGCATCTGCACCGAAATCAACATTGAGCGTGCCTGTTTCAACGATTGGACCAAGGTTGGTTTCATCGACGATTTCAACAGCATTACCCGGTGTTGGCGTATGGCCGCACCCGCAGTCCACGAAACGTGGGGCATCGTCTTTTACATTGATGATGATATTCGCAGGATCAGTGTCGCCATCGTAATCCGTAACCTTCACGCCGAATGTCAGCGTAATGATGTCATCTGGATTGTTTGGATCAGCATGATCGAGGTTGCCGTATTGAGTATATGTGTAGCCGCCTGTCGAGGAGATCGCCAAAGTGAAGATCACGACGCCATTGGCAACGCCTTCATAACCAGCGCCTGTCCACGTAACAGTGATCGCGTGGCCGTCAGAAGACAGCACGCCGTTTTTCTGTGAACCGGAAGAACCGAATGTGCCGCCAGTCGATACGGCGCCTTCGCCATCCTGACCGAAGTCAACGGCAAGGTTGCCGGATACAACGAGAGGACCGAGGTCTGTCTCATCCACTGTTTTTTCTGCGCCTTCGATAGAAGGTGCATCATCGGCAATCACGACAGTCACTGTTGTCGAAATCGCGTCGCCATCGCCATCTTTGGCTGTGATACCGAACACGAGGTTGATCGTGTCATTCGGGTTCGTACCATCAGCATGGTCAAGTGGCAGGAATTGCGTGAATGTGTAATCACCTGTGGCTGCATCGATTGTCAGTCTGAAGACAACATCGCCGCCCGGTGTTTTACCGAAATAGTCATTGCCGACAACGGTCACTGTGACTGTTTCGCCATTGTGTGTCAGGTTGCCGCCGAGTTTCGAACCCGAGGAATTGAACGAACCGTTCGGATTGATACCACCAGGGCCATCTGCGCCGAAATTGACATTGATCTTGCCGGATTCGCTGATTGGACCGCCGGACAGATTTGTCTCATCGAGATATTCTGTATTCGGGCTGATCGATAGTGGCGTGCCTTCCGGTGTATTTGTCGCGAAGAACTTGGATGGTTCGATCGTTGGCGCACGGTAACCAAGCTGTGTTGGATCGATAGGACCAATATCTGGCTTGCCCGTGAACGGGTCAACGCCGGGACGGCTGCCATAACCGTAACCGGAGTTACGGGCGCCGCCTGCAGGGCCACCTGCAGCAGTTTCAATTTCAGCAAGTTCCTGTGCAGCTTTGGCCATATCGGCTTCGTCTGCTTCGCCAGCGGCTGGTTCTACCTTGGCAGCTTTGTAACCAAGATCTGTTTGATCGCCAGGACCAATATCATCATTGGTCTGCATATCGGCATCGGCGATTTTGGATTTGTGTTTTGTTGTCTCTTCTTCTTCAACAACGACCACAGTCTCTTCAACAGGACCGGCAGCCGCCAGCGCCTGAATGTTTGTGATCAGCTCATCGCCTGTCAGAACGCAGGTCTTGCTGGCGATAGAAAGTTCTGGTGGCAGATCGCCGGCCATTACTGTTGCATAGTCGTTGATAACGATCTTACCGCCATTGGCGAAACCGATAACCATGTCGCCATCTTTGATGTCGGCGCCTTGTGTTTCGGACAGATCGAAATTCAGAACGTATTTCTTGCCGGATTCCAGCGTAATTTCACGTGTGGAATTTTCAGCAGGAATGCCAATGCGGATTGCATCTGTTGCCGGGAATGGATTGTCGTTTTCACCGCCAAGAGCATTAAAGAGAAGTTTAGGATCAACATTTGTGCCGTCAGCAAGCGACAAAGTATTTCCGTTATCGATAAAGGATTGGAAGTTAGAGATCGTAACGCTACCACCTTCAACGAAGTTGATAACGAGACCACCTTGGCCATCCAGTTTCAGACCATCAATGTCTTCTGGCGCAAAAGAAAGCTTTGCAGAGTCGCTGTCGGGGAGCGTGTAATCAACAGATGTGTTTGCGCCCGGAACTGCAAGAATGATGTTATTGGATGCCATAGTCTACTTCTCCTTATATATGCCCTTAGTTTGCTGACTTGGGCGTAATTGTTAACAAAGTGTAAACGGAATGCGCAAGTTTTACGCCTTCTGTCTAGCTTTGTCAAACATTATGTTAATAGTAATTGCGTCGAATTATAGAAATTTCTACCAAATCCCTTTTAGCTGATCAATCTGTATTTCAGATCGGTGTATTCTAGTAAACCATACTCGCCACCCTCACTGCCAATTCCGGATTCCTTGACGCCGCCAAAGGGCGCGAGATCCGAGGCAATCAGCGGCTCATTGACCCCGACCATCCCGTATTGGAGGCCATCGGACACCCGCCAGAGGGCGGCCGAATCGGTGCCGTAAACATAGCCAGCCAGCCCATAAGGCGTGTCGTTGGCGCGGAGAATCACTTCTTCTTCTGTCTCAAACGAGTATAAAACCGCTACTGGGCCAAAAATTTCGTTGCAGGACAAGGACATAGTGTCAGAAACCCCGGTGATGAGCGTAGGTTCGAAGAATGTACCACCCAGCGCATGGCGTTTCCCACCTATATGTATAGTGGCGCCGGAGTTGGCAGCCTCTTCTATCATTTTCTCAATCTTTTCAATGGCTTCCATATTAATCAGGGGGCCGACATTGACGCCTTCTTCTAGTCCATTTCCAACCTTTAACATGTTGATTTTGCTATAGAATAATTCGAAAAATTGGTCGTAAACGTCTTTATGAACGTATATCCGGTTGGCACAGATACAGGTCTGGCCGGCATTGCGGAATTTACAGGCAATCGCCCCGACAGCCGCCTTTTCAAG
>CAZUYV010000241.1:0-2995 GCA_964624435.1 uncultured Micavibrio sp.
GCATTTTAAGGGGTTGAAGACTGGTCTTTTGCCCTGCCCAAGGTAAATTTATTAAGATAGTATAGGACCCTAACACTGATGGCCCGAAACGGCCTTCCATCCAAGGAGATAAAAAAGTGAAACACCTCGTTCTTTCCGCGATCATGGCAATCATGGCTTTTCCCGCCGCCGCCAAGGCCGCCGATTCCTTTACCGCCGACCAGAAAAAAGAACTGGAGGCGATGATCCATACTTACCTTCTCGAACATGGCGAAGTTTTGATCGAGAGCGTCAATAAATTCCAGGCCAAGCAGGAAGAAGAAAGCAACAAGCAAGCCGATGTTGCCGCAAAAGACCTGATTGCGAAAATCAAGGCCGATAAATCCTTGCCGGATGCAGGCAATCCCGATGCCGATGTTATCATTGTTGAATTCTTTGACTTCAACTGCGGCTGGTGCAAGAAGGCCTTTGAAGAAGTTCAGAACATCCTGAAAGATGACAAGAATGTTCGCGTTGTCTTCTATGATATTCCTATCCTCGGCCCAACATCCACGCTCGCATCACGCTGGGCCCTTGCTGCACACAAGCAGGATAAATATTGGGACTTCCACAAGGCCGTCATCACCCATCAAGGGACAATCGATGAAGCCACATTGGAAAAACTGGCAAAAGATGCCGGTGTCGATGTTGCGAAGTTGAAAAAAGACCTCGAAGATCCGAAGATCGATGAAACACTGGCCGCCCATGTTGCCACGACCAAGACATTGGGCATTCAGGGCACACCGGGCTTCCTCGTGAATGAACAGGTCTTCCGCGGTTACATTCCTTATGAAGCCCTGCAGCAAGCCGTGAAAACAGCCCGCAGCGGTGGCAAGGAAGAAGCCCCCGCGAAGAAAGAGTAATTAAAGAACCAAGGCAGGGGCACGATGTTTTTTCGAATTCTGGCGGCCCTGATTGCGGTGGCGTTGATCTATTGTACCTATGAGATCATCGCCACCTACAGCCACTATAAAACACTTCACACACCCGCTGCGCCTTTCATGGCAATGAACAATGACACCGGCACAATTCCGGTTGTTCAGTATATCGACCTGCATTGCACGGACTGTAAAAAAGCCGCCATCATCATGATGGACTATGCCGAAAAAAATCCTGACGTTCGTTATCTCCTGCGCCCTGTCTTTCCGGGCGGCGAAGACCGTTACAGCGAAGTGCGAACGGCCATTGCCACAGGCCTGCAAGGAAAATACTGGGAAACCATGCGGGCGATCAGCCTGTTCGATGGTGCCCCGGATGAGAAATTCTACATTGAAAATGCGTCCTTTATGGACCTTGATATAGACCGGTTGCGCCAAGACGTCCTCAGCAAGGAAGCCGGGGAGATTACCCGTAAAAATCTAGCGGCCGTCAATGAGGCCAATATTAAGTCGACGCAGGCCCTTATGGTCGGCAAAAATTTATATTATCTTCAAAGCCCCTTGACCGCCGAAGACGTATCACGGATGGTTGAGGCCGAGCGTCAACGCCGATAAAGATTCATTCAACTCAAGAGGACCCGATCATGAAAAAACACCTGTACCTGATGCCTGTAATGGCTTTGTCACTAGCAAGTTTTGCCCTTGCCGGTTGCGACGATAACAAAGATGAAACACCGACACCGGAAACGACATCCGAAAGCACAATGCCCGCCGCCCCCGATGCAGCAACGGCCGAAGCAACCACAACTGAACAAGCACAAGCCAGCGTTATCGTGAGCGAAGCACAAGCCTACGCCACCGCACCAAGTGCAACCACAGGCGCGATCTTCGCCAAGATCAACAACACAACCAGCAGTGCAGATTTCCTTCTTTCTGCCAAAACCGATGTTGCAACGACAGTTGAAATTCACCAGACCTACGAAGATCCGCAAACAGGCGCTACCTTGATGCGCAAGACCAGCGGTGCCGACGTTCCGGCGAATGGTGCCTTGACGCTGGAACCAAAGGGTTACCACATCATGCTGCTGGGTTTGACAAAGCCCCTTACAGCCGGTGAATCCTTTAACGTTACGCTGTCTTTCCGCGAAGCCGGTGATGTTGTCGTTCCTGTCACGATTGTTTCTATGGGAGCCGATACAATGGACCACACAGGCCATGAAATGGCCCCTGATGCCACAGCAACCGATGCAACAGCCGCGACGGAAACGGCACCGGCCGAAAGCCTGAGCGGCGATGAAGAAGTCGCCCCGGCCCCTGAAGCCACACCGGCACCGGAAGCACCTGCCGATGACGCAGCAGCGCAATAACACGATCCTCGTCCTTCACGGCCCGAACCTCAACATGCTCGGGGTTCGGGAGCCGCATATCTATGGCACCGAGACACAGGACGATATTCGCGACCTGTGTATACGGGCGGCAAAAGAAAAAGATTTCATCATCGATTTCCGCCAGAGCAACCATGAAGGCGAACTGGTTACCTGGATTCAGGAGAACCGGGAAAAGATCGTCGGCCTAATTATTAACGCCGGTGCCTATACCCATACGTCGGTCGCCATTCATGACGCCCTGAAGCTTTTGACCGTCCCGGTTATCGAAGTTCACCTGAGCGACCCGGAAACCCGTGAGGAATTCCGCCATTTTTCATACATAACCCCGGTCGCAGCCATGGTCATCAAAGGTAAGGGAAGCGCCGGATACCCTGAGGCCATAGCCGCCTTGTCCACATTGGTTAACAGCTGAACCATCCGAAATCTTTGACTTATCCGGCTTTTTTCTCTATTCAGAAGCCTTCGAAGAATAACAAAAAGTGCGAGCACTATGAAGATCGATACCAAAGCGATCCGCCAGCTGGCGGAGTTACTGGACGAGACCGGCCTGACCGAGATCGAAGTTGCCGAAGGCGACCAGATGATCCGCGTGAACAAGGGCGGCGCTTTCGTCGGCGCGCCTGCGGCCAATATGGTCCCAGTCAATTTCAATATGGGATCCGATCCCGGCACCCCGCAACAAGCTAGCACTGCGGCCCCTGGCAATATCAC
>CAZUYV010000242.1:0-2983 GCA_964624435.1 uncultured Micavibrio sp.
TCTGTGCTGGATTTTTAAGCCCGAAGGCACCGGCAGTCTTGGACAGGAAACTTGGACGCTTTAAACCATAAAAGCGCAGGCGGCGTCAACAATTAAGATAGCTATAACCAGCGCGGAATACCGGTATTGCGGTCAAACAACGGTTTTCCTTCAAACATATGGTCATAAAAGACTTGCGGATCAGGGATTTCCACCAGTTTTCCGCTGTCTATGACCAAAAACCGGGTCCCCAGATTGGCCACGAAAGACCGGTCGTGGGAGACCAGAACGCAGGCCGCGCCATTCTTCAAAATCTCGTTTTCCAGCTGTTCCTGGCCATCGATATCGAGGTGGTTGGTCGGTTCGTCCATGATGTAGAAATTGGGTTCCAGCAAACGCAGCGACAAAAGATAAAGGCGCGAGCGTTCGCCATGGCTGAGTTTCTTGATCAGCGTATCCTGACGGTCAAAAGCAAAACCGGCGGCAATAAGGCGCGCAATAACGCTCTGCCGTGGCATCTGGAATTCACCGGCGATATATTCGCTCATGGTCAGGTCGAGCGGCAGGGTTGATAAATGCTGATCGACAAAACCAAGTTTGGCGGTCGGGGTGATAAGAATCCCCTCCCCGCGTGCACGTTCGATATTGCTAAACGCCTTGTGGATCTTGTGAACGAGGGTCGATTTCCCTGTGCCGTTCAGGCCGAGCAAAACAATACGATCATCCTGCGCGATATCGAGCTTGCCGATAGAGATCAGTTCACGACCATCGGGCGCATTCACCTTGATGTTGCGCATCTCTATTAAGTGCTTTGCATGCACACCGCTATTGGGCAGTTTGATTTCCCGGCGGACTTCAATTTGATTTTCGTGAACCTGAGACCGAAGATCATCAGCCCGTTTAGCGATTTGTGCCGATTTCTTGGAGGCAGAATCGCTGTGGAAGTTCGCGCCCGTTAGTTTCAATTCATGCGCACTCTTTTCAAGGCGTTCAACTTCCTTGAGTTCCTTCTCACGTTGCGCGGCAGCGGCAATATCATCAACAGCCAGCGATTCTTTGGCGCGTGTAAAAGGCTGCGGATAAAAGACCGAGCGCACAGGACGCAGGAATAACGTGACATTGGTACAGTTATCGAGGAAACGGCGGTCGTGGCTGATACAGACCACAGGCGTATCGCGCACCTGCTCATTCAGCCATTGTTCGAGCAGCACAATTTTTTCAAGATCCAAATGGTTGGTGGGTTCGTCGAGCAGCAGCGCATCGGGTTCGCCCATCCAGGACCGGGCGATAAGCGCAAGACGCTGCCAGCCGCCACTGAGTTCCTTCACCAGTTTCTGATGAATAACGGTCGGGGCCTTGAACGTATCCAGCGCGACATCCACTTTCCATGTGTTGTAATCGCGTTCTTCGGCGGGGATCGCTTCGGCGATCACATCGTAAAGGGTCTTATCATGCAGATGTTTGGGAATATCCTGTTCAATAATACCAAACCGCATGCCGCGCGGTTTGACGACGACGCCTTCCGTTGGCTCCAGTTCGCCCGTGATGCATTTCATCAGCGTTGATTTTCCAGCGCCATTGTTGCCGACCACGCCGACGCGATGGTTTTCCGCGATGTTCATGGTCACGCCGGAAAACATGGTTTCGGTATAGGCAAAGCCCAGTTTGTCCAGTCGTATCTGCATTCTCTATCTTCCAAATACAAACGCCCCTTTTTTATAAAGGGGCGTCTGCCTTAATTCTGTTCAATCTTAACGACTACGCTGCCTTGTTGAGGTCCAGCTTGATGCCGGGGCCCATGGTGGAAGATACGGTGATCTTCTTCATGTATGTACCTTTGGCACCTGCTGGTTTCGCACGTTGCAGAGCATCGATGAAGAACGTGATGTTCTCTTCGAGCTTCTTGGCATCGAACGAAGCCTTGCCAACGCCAGCCTGAACGATACCGGTCTTTTCAGCGCGGAATTCGATCGAACCTGCTTTGGCGTCTTCAACGGCTTTTTTCACATCAGGTGTTACCGTACCCAGTTTCGGGTTTGGCATCAGGCCTTTTGGACCCAGAACCTTGGCAACCTGACCGATGAGACCCATCATGTCCGGTGTCGCGATGCAACGATCGAAATCGATTTTGCCGCCTTTGATCGTTTCGATCAAATCTTCGGCGCCAACGATATCGGCCCCTGCTTTTTTCGCGTCTTCCGCTTTCGCAGCATCACGAGTGATAACAGCAACGCGGATTTTCGCGCCTGTGCCGTGTGGCAAAGACGTTACACCGCGAACCTGTTGGTCCGCATGTTTAGGATCAATGCCCAGATTCAGCGAGAGTTCGATGGTTTCATCGAATTTACGCAGAGCAGCGCATTCTTTCAGGATCTTTACCGCTTCGGCGACCGAGTACGTTTGCAGTGGGTCAACTTTGGTTGCGATCTGTTTGTTTTTCTTTGTGTTGCTTGTCATGATTAACCCTCCACCACGTCGATACCCATGGAACGTGCAGAACCTTCCATGATGCGCATTGCGCCTTCAAGGTCCTTGGCGTTCATGTCTACCATTTTGTCTTTCGCAATTTCTTTGATCTGCGAACGTTTGATCACGCCAGCAACTTCTTTACCTGGATTCTTCGAACCCATTTTCAGTTTCGTTGCTTTTTTGATGTAGTATGTGTTTGGCGCTTTTTTCGTGATGAACGTAAACGACTTGTCTTTGTAGACAGTGATCACGACAGGTGTTGGCATCCCCTTCTCAGAAGATTCCGTCTTGGCGTTGAACGCCTTGCAGAATTCCATGATGTTGACGCCGTGCTGACCGAGCGCAGGCCCGATCGGTGGTGCCGGTGTGGCAGAGCCAGCCGGGATGATCAGGCTGATAGAGCCTGTTATTTCTTTTGCCATTATAGCCTCCGTTTAGCCTTTCCTCTTTCGAGTTGGGCTGATTAAAACGAAAGGTATGTGGTGCGGCTCCCCGATGGTCTTTTGGGGTGGGGTCACCTCCCACAATCCTTAAC
>CAZUYV010000243.1:0-2982 GCA_964624435.1 uncultured Micavibrio sp.
CGACATCACGGTGGCAACCACAGTGTCTTCCACCAGCTTCCCACGCCCATTCATATCGAACGCGAGCAATGCCATGATCTGGTCGCCATCAACCTTATTGCCCTTTTCATCCACGATGATCAGGCGGTCGGCATCGCCATCCAGCGCAAGACCGATATCTGCCTTTTCTTCCACCACACGTTTTTGCAACGCGGCGGTGTCGGTCGCGCCGCAATTCAAATTAATGTTACGGCCATTGGGTTCAACGCCGATCGCGATTACTTCGGCTTCCAGTTCCCACAAAACCAGCGGCGCGATTTTATAGGCGGCACCATTGGCACAATCGACCACAATCTTGAGGCCCTTCAGGCTCTCGCCCTTCGGCACACCATTTTTCAGGAATTCGATATAACGGCCCGGCGCATCTTCGAGGCGAGATGCCTTGCCGATCTGGTCCGCTGGCGGCAGCAATTCAGTTTGGTCCATTTCCAGCGCCGATTCAATTTCCAACTCCAGCTTGTCGGACAGTTTAAATCCATCGGCGCCGAACAATTTGATGCCGTTGTCTTCGTAATGGTTGTGCGAAGCGGAAATCATCACGCCGACATCGGCCCGTAATGATCGGGTCAGCATCGCAATCGCAGGGGTCGGCATCGGACCAGTCAAAATGACCTCCATCCCCATGGCGACGAAACCGGACGCCATCGCCTGTTCCAGCATATAGCCGGACAGGCGCGGGTCTTTGCCGATCACAACCCGGTCCATCGCCCCGCCCTTTTGCGCGGCACGGAGGATATGGGCGGTCGCCATGGCCACGCGCAGGGCCATATCCGCCGTCATCGGGGGGATATTGGCGCGGCCGCGAATGCCATCGGTTCCAAAATACTTGCGAGTCATGAAATCTGTCCTTCAGGGATGATTTGTACCATTTGCAGCGGCGATTTCACAAGAAAATTCAGTCTTTTCTGTCCTTTAGCGACAATGGCAGGCTGCCCGTCACGCATTGCGGCTCGCATCCCGGCCCATTGGGGCGTGTGAAAACATAGGTCGGATGGAGGGTGCGCACCAACACGGGCTTCTTGTTGCGGTTGGCTATCATCACCAGTTTCTTGGGTGTGCCATAGACGTAGATGTCGCCGATCTTGTGCTGATCCTTGGGCAGGGCACAGCCACTTTCCGTGATCATCACGCCCTTTGAAGAACAGGTGAAACTATGGCCCTTGTCGCAGGGCTCGAGCGGGAGACTGCCTTTGCAGGTGACGGTTTTGCCGGGCAGGAAAAACTGAAAATCATACTTTCCGGGCTGATCGAACAATCCTTCATCGGAACGAAGGACCAAACCGTTGGTGCAACCCATCTGGGTGCAGACTTTTTCCTGCGCCTGTACAGGTGAAGACATCATCACAAAAGCAGCCATCAATAAAATTAACTTCATACGCTGCCCTCGCCTTGCAAAATAATTTCAACGATTTCAGGACGACGGCCAAAACGCACAGGTAAAATACTTGTACCTATTCCGCTGGATACGATCATATCGCGCCCCTCTTCCTGAATATGCCCATAGGCATACTTTAACGGTGCTCTACCTGGAATAACAATCGGTGAAATATAAGGAATGACAATCTGCCCACCATGCGTGTGTCCACAAAGTGTTATGGCAGGATGGTCTCCCATTTCCATGAATGATGCGGGATCATGAACTATCATAATACTAGAGGCATCATCCGTAATCGACTCCATGGTCTTTGCGTAATCAGGGGTACGTGTTGTATCATCGGCCATCCCGCACACCCAGAAATGTGCGCCATCACGTTCGATCTTAACGGCCGTATTTTCCATTACTTGGATGCCAACTGACTCAAGCGCTTTCCACATCCCAATTCCGTCTTTCCACCAATCGTGGTTGCCTAAAACAGAATAAACACCTAATGGCGCTTTCAGAGCGCTTAAGGTTTCAGCGATATGTTTAGGATCAATATAGCGCCCGAGCAAAACGCCCTGTATCAAATAATCACCACCAAGAAAAATAATGTCTGCCTTTAAAGCATTTATCTTCCCAACAATATGATCAAGTTCTTCTAATCCAACCGATGGACAGCCCACATGAAAATCGGAAGCAAATGCAATTTTAATCTTAGGACTGCGCCATTTAGGCGTTATCAAATTATAGTGCCTTAGGCGAAGCCATTTTGGTTCAACCATGAAAGAATATCCCCCGCCTGCCACTGCGGACAAAGCGAGGGATGCTAAAAGATTTCTGCGGCTGATGCGCATACAGGTAAATTATGCCTCTTGAATCGCGCCCGGTGGTTTCATCCCGCCCGATGATGGCACGGATGACCGTGGCCCGGTATTCACGGGTTCATCATCATTGTCGCGAATGATCGGCTCACCGCGCAGCAGGCCCTTGATCTCCTCACCCGTCAGCATTTCATATTCCAGCAGCGCCTTGGCCACGGAATGAAGCTGTTCGATATTGGTGGTGAGGATTTCGGTCGAACGCGCATAGGCATTCTGAACGATCTGTTTGATTTCAGAATCAATGATGGCAGCGGTTTCATCCGACAGGTTCTTGCTTTGCGCCACCGAGTGGCCGAGGAACACTTCTTCCTGATTGGAACCATAAAGGATCGGGCCGAGTTTATCGGACATACCCCATTCCGTCACCATCCGGCGGGCCATTTCGGTCGCCATGCGGATATCAGACGATGCGCCAGTGGTTACTTTTTCTGCGCCAAAAATAAGTTCTTCGGCAATACGGCCACCCATCGCAACGGACAGGTCGGCTTTCAGCTTCGCCTTGGAAATCGAAATGCGGTCGCCTTCCGGAAGGCGCATCACCATACCGAGCGCACGTCCACGCGGAATGATGGTCGCCTTGTGGATCGGATCGGATTCTTCTTCATGAATGGCGACCACGGCGTGCCCGGCTTCATGATAGGCGGTCAGTTTCTTTTCCTGATCGGTCATGACCATCGATTTGCGCTCTGCGCCCATCATGAC
>CAZUYV010000244.1:0-2970 GCA_964624435.1 uncultured Micavibrio sp.
CTGAACCCCGACCTGTCGCATTTCGATGGCATTGTCCCTTGTGGCCTGAGTGACTTCGGGGTGACCTCGCTCCATGATTTGGGTAAAACGGTCTCGATGGCCGAATTAGACGATGCGCTAAGTTATGAATTTCAAAAGGTTTTTGAGGAAAAGATTGACGGGAATTCCTGCGCGGTTAAGGTTTCCTTATGAAAGAGGCAAATGACCTCACCACCCTATGGAAAAACACTGTTGGTATTTATACCGACACTGATCCTTTCGCAACCCAGCCCGTCAAAAAAGTACCCGTGATGTTGCAAGTGGCCGGAAAAAAACCTCAGCAGCTTTTTGTTCCTCCTGCGAATGGCCCCCATGTCTATCTTGTTGTCCACTCTGACACTATGCCAGCTTCTTTCCTTACGCAGGATGCCTGGTTCCTGAGTTGTAAAAAAAGCCTGCTTGGCGATGATTTATGGGAGGTCGGCACGCTCTTTGAAAAGTTAAAAGCTGTGCAGGGGGTTCATCGGGAGGCCGCCAAGGCCATCATTCAGGAAGTAAAAACACACTCGGACCGGAGTCGTTCGGAAATCCTCAGCCCAGTCAGTCATTTTAAAAAAGCTATAAATGAGGCTCAGCTTGAGATGGAAGACGGCGTGATTTCGATGCCCCAGATAGAAGACTTGCCAGAACCCAAACCCTGATTAATCCGCCGCCATTGGCAGGCGCTGTGCCTCGATATAGGTGGCACAGAATTGGATCAGTTCCTCAACATCATCTTTCAACACATTGTAGTTTTTCGATTTTTGATATGTATTTTCATCTAAATACAGACTGCGCAAGATTTCAATTTGAAGCGAGTGACGTCCCGTTGCCGGTGCAGAATAGCGCCGCACCAGTTCCACACCTTTGTAGGGATCGTTGATCGCCACGCGGTATCCAAGCCCCTTTAAAAAGTCGCGAACCGAATGGGTAAAATCAATGTCACACGTCGTGCCATCACGGTCACCCAAAACAAAATCTGCGGAGCGAAGGGGGCGTGGACGGAAGGTCTGACCCTCCTGACTTGGCATCGAATGGCAGTTTACATGCCAGACCGCGCCGAATTCGTAATGGGCGCGTTCGATGACCCGTTCCAGCGTTTCATGGTAGGGATGGTAAAAGGCCTTGATCCGGTGCTGGATCTCCGCCGGGCTCAACTGGCGGTCATAAACTGGCAGGCCGGGACGGACGAGGCGGCGGATCAGGCCGATCCCGGCATGGGAACGGGCGGTCGTCGCAATTTCATGGGGCCAGAGATC
Source organism: uncultured Micavibrio sp. (assembly GCA_964624435.1). GTDB lineage: Bacteria > Pseudomonadota > Alphaproteobacteria > Micavibrionales > Micavibrionaceae > Micavibrio_A. The sequence goes on from CAZUYV010000244.1 coordinate 1,278, forward strand.
ATCCAGCAAATCAGGGTCGATATCCTTCTCACAGCGGTTCACATCGATATAGGATCGGGGGAAATCCGCCATTAACAAGGTCGCGCCGAAATCTGGGGCTTTTATAAACAAATCATCCACAAACTTATCCTCTGCCTTTTCCAGTGTCTGGAAATCGCAGGCATAGCGGAAATCGTCAGGGTAAGCGGTACCGCTATGAGGGGAATCGAAAATAAGCGGCAGGCGCGATTTCGGCTCAATCAGGGTATAAACGCCGTCAATGGAAGTCTTGTGTAACATATTCATTTCTTTATATAGTCTTGCCTATTGTGGCGCAGGGCGCAAGCTTGTGTAGCCACTTATTAATTATATCTAGGGAAGATTAAGGAAAAATCCATGCACGATATCAAGGCCATACGCCAAGACCCAGCCGCTTTTGACAAGGCGATGGCGCGCAGAAAGCTCCCGCCGCAGAGCCTGGCCATCCTTGCCCTTGATGAAGAGCGCCGCGCGGTTCAGACAGAGCTGCAGAATTTGCAGAATATCCGCAACGCGAAATCGAAAGAGATCGGCGTTCTGAAAGGCAAGAAGGACGAGGCCGGTGCCAACGCGCTTATGGCGGAAGTGAATTCGCTCAAAGACCAGATGACCGCGCTGGAAGAAAAAGAGCGCGACCTTGCTGACCAGCTTCATAAAATCCTATCGAGCCTGCCCAATGTTCAGGCGCTGGATATCCCTGATGGCGCGGATGAAGAAGGCAATGTCGAGGTTCATAAAGTCGGTGAACCGAAAAAGCAGAATTCGGAAGCGCCGGATCATGTCGCCATCGGTGAAGCGCTCGGTATGATGGATTTTGAAACCGCCGCCAAGATGTCGGGCAGCCGTTTTGTGATCCTGAGTTCCGGTATTGCCCGGCTTGAACGGGCGCTGGCGCAATTCATGCTGGATACGCACACACAGGATCATGGCTATACAGAAGTGTCACCGCCGATCCTCGTGAATGACAAAACGATGTATGGAACGGGTCAGTTGCCAAAATTTGAGGACGATCAGTTCAAAACCACGCGGGGTGATTGGCTGGTTCCGACCGCCGAAGTGCCGCTGACCAACATCGTGGCCGATGAAATCATCGATGAAGAAACATTGCCGCGTCGTTATACCGCTTTCACACCGTGTTTCCGTCAGGAGGCCGGGGCCGCCGGTAAAGACACCAAGGGTATGATCCGTCAGCACCAGTTCTATAAGGTCGAAATGGTATCGATCACAAAGCCTGAAGACAGCGAGGCGGAGCATCAACGCATGCTCGGCTGTGCCGAAAACATCCTCAAAAAACTCGATATCCCGTTCCGCACCATCGTGCTCTGCACCGGTGATGCCGGGTTTGGGTCTTACAAAACCTATGACATTGAAGTCTGGCTGCCGGGTCAAAATCGGTACCGCGAAATCTCAAGCTGCTCCAACTGTTGGGATTTCCAGGCGCGCCGCATGAATGCCCGCTCCCGTGCCAAAGGCGAAAAAGAAACCCGCTTCGTTCATACGCTGAATGGATCGGGTCTTGCCGTGGGCCGCGCCTTGATCGCGGTTTTGGAAAACTATTACGACCCGGCCGATGGCGGCGTTTTCGTCCCCGAAGTGCTGAAACCCTATATGGGCGGAATTACCAAAATCGTTAAGGCCGCCTGAACCCTAGGTTTGGCTGGACAAGATTCGCCCG
>CAZUYV010000245.1:0-2953 GCA_964624435.1 uncultured Micavibrio sp.
TCCCCATCCCGGCGAACGAGATAAAGATTGTGACAAAGAACATCATGAAACGAAGCAGGAATTGCTCTACCAGCGTCTGGCGGATCACGTCGTATTCGATCAGATTTTGATCGGACAGAACACGGCCCAATGGACGGCCTGTCGATTTGCTGATAACGAGGGCTTGCTGGAGTTCGGCCGGGCTGATGAAACCATCAAGAACGAGCAGTTCGCCAAGGCGGTTCTTGTGCATACGGGTTTTCAGGCCCTGCAGAACCCCTTTATACACAGCTTGCTCTTGGATAGAATGTCCCACCCGTAAACGCCCCTTGAACCAATTAACTCCGGTAACTCATACCGTTCCCACCTTCCAGTATCTCGAATAAAGGTTTACGAAATACTAATAAAAGGCCGAAAAAGCTGGAAAAACAGCCAAAAAAGGGTTTAATGAGGGTCGAAAAATGAAGAAAAGCAAGCGGCCATGGATCTGACGCCCATTCTCGATAAAATCCCCCAAACCGCCGTCATGGTGGTGGGCGACATCATGCTCGATATTTTCATCTATGGTGATGCCAAGCGGATATCCCCGGAAGGTCCGGTTCCGGTCCTGACTGTGGGCCGGGAAAACCGGATGCTGGGCGGGGCGGGCAATGTGATTTCCAACCTGTCTTCGTTGCAGGCCAAGGCCTACATCTTCGCCGTGATCGGCAAAGATGACGATGGCCGCGAAGTTCAATCCATCGCGCAAAGCATGAATGCCGATATCGCGGGCTTGATCGAAGATGAATCGCGCCCGACGACGGTGAAGACCCGCTTCCTCGCGCAAAACCAGCAATTGCTCCGTTCCGATTTTGAAAAGACGCACGCGCTGTCGAAAGATATCGAAGACAAACTTTTTGCAAAGATTGAAAAAACGCTTTCCAAGGTTCAGGCGGTCGTCCTGTCCGACTACGGCAAGGGTGTTTTGAGTGCCGCCTTGATCGCAAAAATTATTACCGCCGCGCATGACAAGGGTCTGCAGGTTCTCGTTGATCCCAAAGGATTGGATTACACGATTTATAAGGGCGCGGATGTTGTAACACCAAACCGCAAGGAATTGTCCGAAGCCACAGCTGGTATGGAAACGAAAAGTGATGAGGATGTTGTGCGCGCGGCGCAAAAATTGGCATCGCATGCCGGTATTGCCAATGTGCTGGCGACACGCTCCGAAGATGGCATGACGCTGGTGCGCGGTGAGGCCCCATCACATCCGCTGCATCTTCGTACGCAGGCCCGTGAAGTGTTTGATGTCTCGGGCGCTGGTGACACCGTGATAGCAACGGTTGCCGCGGGAATCGCAACAGGTGCAACCCTTGAGGAGGCTGCAACACTCGCCAATATCGCGGGCGGTATTGTTGTTGGCAAAGTCGGGACAACGCCTATCCGCTTGGAAGAACTTTCATCGGCCCTTTCACAAAAAGATTTTGCGGATCATGGTTTGCAGGCGCGTTTGTTCCATGACTGGTCGGCGGCCAAAGAAATTGTCGATCAATGGAAGGCAAGGGGCTTGTGCGTTGGTTTTACCAACGGTTGCTTTGATATTCTCCATTACGGCCATGTCAATTACCTCAACCACGCACGCGGCAAATGTGATCGTTTGATCGTTGCCCTCAATCATGATGCATCGGTCAAAATTCTCAAAGGGGAAGGCCGCCCGGTCAATGATGAATTGGCGCGTGGCACGGTAATCGGCTCACTCGCCGCTGTTGACCTCGTCGTTTATTTTGGCGCGGAAAAAACGGGCGATGACAATACGCCATCATCCATTGTTGGATATCTGCAACCGGATGTCTTCTTCAAAGGTGGTGATTACAGCGTTGAATCCCTGCCTGAAGCAAAAGTGGTTCATGCCTATGGCGGCAAGGTCGAGATTATGAACCTCTATGAAGGTTACAGCACGACAAACACTATCGCCAAAATGAAATCCCGCGCTTAAACCTTATTTTTTGCGGGTTGTTTTGGCTTTCTTCGCCGCTGGTTTCTTTTTTGTGGCGGCTTTTTTCTTTGTAGCTTTGCCGGAAAGATCAACGAGAGGTACGAATCCACCATATGCCATCTTCTTCATGTCGAATGGCATTGTGCTCGGATCCATGTTGGCAAAACGTTCATCAGACATAACCTTTTTCATGATTTTTTTCTGATCGCTTTTTGAAGCGTAAACGACCCAGGAAAAGATGACGACTTCATTCGGCTTTTTCTTCGTCAGTTTGGGGAAGGAGAGAACGCCTGGCGCATTCATATCTTTACCGACGCATTCCACATATTGGAGCGCACCATGTTCCATCCAGACCTTTCCTGCCTTGGTGGCCAATTTTTTATAGGCGGCCAGATTTTTCTTCGGAATAACCAGAACGAATCCATCAACATAATGAGCCATCAAATATCTCCTTGGTTAGAATCATAATTCATGATGATAACGGTCTTGGGCGCAAAAAACTCCCGCCTTTCTATTTTCTTTGACAGAACACTATGTAGTAGTCCTCAGGGACGGATATCCCCAATATATTGTGGTTTTGCAAAAACCGGTCTTGACAGGCCGTGTGTAATTGAGAATAATTCTTAGTATCAATATCGGGTGTTCAGCCTGGCCTTATGACACTTTTATGTTCTGTCTCCAACGGCTCTTTTCATCAAAGGAGGTGTGCGATGCTGCACGATCTTTATCTGCTGGCCTGTTACTTCGAACCCACCATGGCGGTCATGTATGAAGATGATCTGAAACGCCGCTATGGTGATGGCGCGGTGCGGAAGGCATTGCATGAAGGCCTGTTGGATTATCACCGGGCGCCTTGCCTGCGAGGGGATGGCCGCTGCTTTTACAGGCTTTCGCAAAAGGGGTTGGCGGCTGTGCGTGCGGGCTGAAATCCCCTATACGGGCTAGGGACAACTTGCTAGACTAATGCCAACATTGTTCCTCGCACCTTTTTCTATAAGG
>CAZUYV010000246.1:0-2935 GCA_964624435.1 uncultured Micavibrio sp.
AGATGATTCCCCACCGCTATCCTATTCTTCTGGTTGACCGGATTCTTGAATTCGTGCCGGGCGAACGGGCAATCGGTCTGAAGAACGTGACGTTCAATGAGCCACATTTTCAGGGGCATTTTCCCGGCTGGCCTGTTATGCCAGGCGTTTTGATTGTCGAGGCGATGGCCCAGACTTCGGCTGCCCTTGTTGTTCATACGCTTGGCGAAGAGGCCAAGGGTAAGATCGTTTATTTCATGTCTATCGAAGACGCGAAATTCAGGAAGCCTGTTACACCCGGCGATACCCTGCATATCCATGTCGAAAAGGTTCAGAACCGCCGGAATGTCTGGAAATTCAACGGCAAGGCGATGGTCGGCGACCAGATCTGTGCCGAAGCGACCTTCAGCGCCATGATCATGGACCGCACAGGTACACCGGCGTAAAGCCTGTAACATCCCGTAAAACTATGTGATTGGAAGCCTTGGCAAAGGCTTGCTATCCCTTTGAAATGACGAATATTCACCCATCCGCCATCGTTGACCCGCGTGCCAAAATCGGCGCGAATGTTTCTATCGGCCCTTACTGCATTATCGGCGGCGATGTGAGCCTCGGCGATAATGTGGAATTGAAGTCCCATGTCGTGGTCGAAGGTCGCACCACGATTGGCGAAAACACGAAAGTCTATCCCTTTGCTGTGCTCGGCAGCGCGCCGCAGGATTTGAAATATCATGGCGAGCCATCGCAACTCATCATCGGCAAGAACAACACGATCCGCGAACATGTAACGATGCATCCGGGCACTGAAGGCGGCGGGATGAAAACCGTTGTCGGCGATAACTGCCTGTTCATGGTCGCCATTCATGTCGCGCATGATTGCATCATCGGCAACCGCGTCATCATGGCGAACAATGCTACCCTCGGCGGTCATGTGACGGTTGGCGACAATGTATTGATTGGCGGGCTCGCCGCCGTACACCAGTTTATCCGTATCGGGGCGTATGCCGTGATTGGCGGAATGTCGGGCGTCGAAAGCGATGTTATCCCGTTTGGCCGCGTGAAGGGGGAGCGCGCTTCGCTGGCTGGGCTGAACATTACCGGGCTGGAACGCGGCGGTTTTGGCAAAGACGTCATCAAGATTTTGAACAAGGCCACGCGCCAGCTTTTTGATGATACGCAGGGGACGTTTGAGCAACGCCTGAACAAGATGACAGAGGATTATGAAGATTACGATGTCGTCATGCAGGTTATCAAGTTTGCCCGTGAAAAAGAACGGTTCGGCCTGTGCCAGCCGGAACGCAAATCCGCGGCGTAATGGCAATGGAATTCCTTCCCAAAAGTCTGGGCGTAGTAGCAGGTGGCGGATATTTGCCCAAACGCCTGATTGATTTCTGCGACCAGAATAATATCCCCGTTTTTATTATCGGCTTCGAAGGGCAGACCAGCCCGGATATTTTGCGCAACCATGAATCATTGGTGATGCGACTGGGGCAGTCAGGTTCGATCATCAAAATCCTGAAAGAAAAGAATCTAAAGGATCTTGTCTTGATTGGGTCTATCGAGCGGCCCAGTGCGTGGGATTTGCGGCCTGATTTATACACGGCGAAATTCTTTGCTGGGATTGGATTTCGGGCGCTTGGCGATGATGGCTTGCTGAAAGCTATTCGTGGAAAACTGGAAGAGGAAGGATTCAGTATCCATGGCATTCATGAGCTTATTCCTGAGCTTCTTATGCCTCAAGGAACAATCAGCGCGGTTGTGCCTGATCCCGAACAGACCAAATCGATTGCTCTTGGCATGAAAGCCGCGCGCGAACTGGGGCAGGCCGATATTGGGCAGGCTGTTGTTGTGCGTGAGGGTATTATCGTTGGCAAGGAAGACAAGAAGGGCACGGATTCCTTGATCCGCCGCTGCGCAAATGAAACCGCAATCAGAAGCGGAATCTTGGTGAAGACCTGCAAACCGCAACAGGACCGCAAGCTCGATCTTCCCACTATTGGCCCGCGTACCGTGCGCCTTTGCGCCGAAATGGGATATGCCGGCATTGCGGTAGAGGCTGGATCAGTTCTCCTCGTCGATGAATCCGAGGTACGCCGCCTCGCCAATGACAACAACCTGTTCGTGGTGGGTATATGAGCAGGATCGTTATTATAGCGGGAGAACCATCGGGCGATTTTCTGGGTGGGCAATTGGCCAAGGCCTTGAAGGCCGCACAATCCGATATTGAATTGTCCGGTGTTGGCGGTGCTTATATGCATGCGTGGGGAATTGAAAGCCTGTTTCCCTATGAAGACCTCGCCGTGATGGGGATTGCCGAGGTTGCGCCGAATGTTATCAAGATTTTGGGACGCATCAAAGAAACGGTGGAGTTTATCAAAGACACCAAGCCTGATGTCGTGGTGACAATCGATTCCCCGGATTTTTGTTTCCGCGTTGTGAAATCGCTTCGTGCACAAATGGAAATACCGCCGAAATTTGTTCACTATGTCGCGCCCAGCGTTTGGGCGTGGCGGGCAGGACGTGCAGAAAAGATTTCCAAATTCCTCGATGGCCTGATTTGCCTGTTTGATTTCGAGCCGCCTTATTTTGAAAGGCATGGATTGAAATCCATTGCCGCCGGGCATCCATTGATTGAAGGCGGTGCGATGGAGGCGACTGGCGTGAGCTTCCGCGAAGAATACGGCATTCCACAGACCGAGCAGATTATCGGTGTGTTGTTTGGCAGTCGCAAAGGGGAAATTAAACGAGTAGGTCGTGATTTGCGCGATGCAGCGTTTGCCTTGGCGGAGAAGATGGGCAATTTACCGCATATTGTCGCGCCAACCTTGCCGCATTTGCAGGATGATGTTTTCGCGCTTCTGAAGAACTATCCCGGCCCGATTCATATCTTCACCGATGTGGACCATAAATGGGATGCGTTCGCATCGTTCAACATAGCCTTGGCCGTATCAGGCAC
>CAZUYV010000247.1:0-2928 GCA_964624435.1 uncultured Micavibrio sp.
CGGGCCGGCGGATATACTCGATTGATCAGCAAAACAGACGGTTTGGTCAGCGTCATCAGCCTTCGTCTTCTTACGATATGGATATTCTTTTTAAATACATGACTAGAGGGCCCGGCGCAATCATTCAGGCCGCTTACTCCACACCCCTATCGATAAGAGAAGCAGGCCAAAATCGAGCGATTTATGGGAAGCATAGAGAAAAACCGGGATGATAAAGGGCCAGAAGAGAGCCAGTCCCCGGCCGCTGTCCCGTTGAAATATAAGGATAATCTGATGAAGAGCAGAAAGACAGAACCCCGCCACGAGCACAAGGAGCACAATTCCCCCCTTCAAAAACATCGTGCTCAAAAGACTGTGGGTATAATTGACCTCTAATCCCCCGACCGCCGGGGATGCGAAAACACCGCCCCATCCCGTGCCAATAAAAACACCGAGAGGATTCGCAAGTATGGATGACATGACGGCCTCCACCTCCTGCGCACGCATGTTTAACCCTACCTCAGATGTCTTCTTATAAATGGCGGCGGCGGTTTCATCGAGCCATGGCGCAACTGCAAAGCCGACGGCCAGTAGCAATAGGGTCGGCAAGATAATCCGGCGTGGTGTTTTAACAAGGGTCACAAGCCAGAGAATCAGAGCACTAATCGCAATCGCCGCCACGGTCGCACGCTGCACATCGAGCAACATTGCGGCAAGAATAACCGCGATTGCACCGGAAGCCCCGAGGAGCGTTGGCAACCTTTCCCACGAAAATCCCGTCAGCGTTTGCCACGCATAGGTTAGAAGAAAAATTGCGGCGAACAAAACCAGCGGGGAGTTGGAGAGATATAAAAGCTCGTCTCCCGCAATCCAGATATTAAAGGCGGGGATCAAAGTGCGGATAGCAAAGACCGCGCCGACAAATGTCATCAGCCACGGCAATAGTTGGCGTGCGCGGCTCTGATCATCAAAGACGTGCATGACAAACAAGGGCAAACATAAAAAAGAGAAAGCGAGGATATCGCGCAGGATCAATGCCTGATCATTGCCGTTATATATTCCAGTGGCTGTGGGAAGAATAAGGCCCACCAGAAAGACCACATGAAGCAGACGGAAAAATATGCTCTCGCTGCGGTCAAATGTGCGAAAGCGTACAATAGCCCCCATTCCAGCGCCTACCAGCAGGAAAAACCCAATCAGGATTTCGGGAAGACCTGGATTGTCCGGCGTCGGAGATCCGGACAGGCCATAGACAATCATCGCCACAAACAGGCAAAGAATGGAAACAGGAAAGGCTGCTATATCTTTCAGCATGCACCACCCCATCATGAAGACGGCGGGGGCGCAAGATTTATCCGATTATATCACTGATCGGGATTGAACAAACGCGGCGGGGCCTGAAGCGGATTGGCATCCTGACGATAGACGAGGCGTTTTTTCTTTGGCTTCGCCTGAGGTTCCGGCTGTGTCAGGCCGTTGTAATATTCGCGGGCATTTTGCGCAGTGGCCGCCATACCTTCAACCGGAACATTCTGGTCGGCAAGACGCTGCATATATTCTGCTTCATATTGTTGTGCGCGCGCATCGCGTGCAGCACGCATTTGCTGAATCTGATCTCCTGTCAGAGGACCTTGACCACCATTCCCGAAATTATTAGGGGCCAGATTATAAGGCTTGGTAGTATTGTAATTATAAGAAGGCGCATTCTTGCCGGCAACCAACTGATCCATCGACAAAGGCTGGGCCGTGTTATTATAGAAGGGAACGGAATTGCCCGTGGCATAATATTCCTGGCCTGATGTGGAAGGCACATAAACCACCGGACCATTGGTTGTTTGATATTGTTGGGCCATGGCGCCACCCGCGCTGCAAAGCACAAAACCAGCCACACCCAATGCCAGTGACAAACGCATGAAACCTCTCCTTCAAATCTAAAATCACTCTATCACAAATGACGGGGTTTCGCCAAAAACCTGTACAAACCAGTCCTTCCCACAATTATTTCTATAACATGGCAAACCCATGCCGTTTTTAACCCTTCCTTAAAGTTTTGAACGCATAGTGAATTTGCAATTTCGTAAAATAATAGTGGATACTGTAGGCACATCCACCACTGGGTGCGTAAGGAGTGAAGAATGAAAGTAAACATCGAAGAACTTCTGCATAGCGCAGGCTTGGAAGATGAGACTTTCTATCCGGGCAAGAAGCTGGTCAAAAAATATATCCAGCATGGCGAATATAAAAGCCATTGCGTAGTGTTCGACTGGCATGATGGCAATAATCTTCGCGTTGAGGTAAAGGCCGGCATGCATGGTCATACACTCGATGCCAAGGAATTGCGGCATTACCCCGTTACATTCCAGGCCGCGACCTATCTCGATATCAAAACCGTCAATGACAATGACGATGAAAAAGAAGATGAAGAAGGCGAAGGCAGCCGCGGTAAATCCGGTGGTGGCGGTAAAAAACCTTCCCGCAACCCTGACATTGAAACCGATGTATCGCTCAGTGCGTTCGGACGTATTGCCGATGGGGTTGTATCCCTGTCCGGTGACATCCAGAAATTCGTGATCATGGGCCGCGAAATCGCCAAGGAAGCCTACGGTCAGGCACTGGAGAACCTTAAGGTTCAAATGGCGCAGAGCAAGATCATGGCGATGGATCTGATGAAGGGCGTTGCCGACATCATCCAGAAGGCCACACCGGGCGGCGGCCTCGCTGCCAAGGGCGATGAAAGCATCAAATACAAGTATGATGCCGAAAAGACATCGCCGATGTTTGGCGGGCTAACTCCCAGTTAACAGCCAATCTGATCATTATCAAAATTTAAAAGCACAGCGGCCATAAAAATGCCGCTGTATTTTTTTAAACTGGCCCTATAATCGAAGAACTTGGAAAAGTAAGGGTGAGTACAAGAATGACTTCGCAAATGAATGGCAACGGGCACGA
>CAZUYV010000248.1:0-2519 GCA_964624435.1 uncultured Micavibrio sp.
GCTCGTCCTCGATGGCTTCATCAGCCCAGTCGAACTCCAACAAGCCCTTATCATCAGCAAATCGACAGGCCGCCCATTGGGCCGCGTTCTGTCCGATCAAAATCTTATTGAATACGATGTGATCCGCCAGACGCTGGTGGAACAATTCCTGCTTCGTTTCATGATGTTCTTCGTCACAATCTTTATCTCGTTCGCCGGGATGGGGATGGGCGCGAAAACAGCCAAGGCCGCAAGCATCAAAGATGTACCGGCCCGCGTGGCCTTCCAGCAAGCATCAGCCTATGCGCCGATGGGGCAATATCCAAAATTGTTTGGATCGACCGAAAAACAATCGGGATCCTTGAGCGCCTTTACAAAATGGACCAGCATGTTCCAGCGCTTTGATGCCTCGCTCAATACAAATGGCGGCCAGCAGACCATGACAGGCCTGAAAAACCAGATTGAATATCTGCGCGGCCAATCGATCGGCCAGATGGCCGTTGGTGTCAACGATGTCGTGAACCGTATTCCATACGTCAATGATTCAACTATCTATGGTAAGACCGACTATTGGGCGACGCCTGTTGAGTTCATGAAAAACGGCGGCGACTGCGAAGATTTCGCCATCACAAAATATGTTTCCCTGCGCGCCCTTGGCGTGCCGGAAGAACGCATGCGTATCGTGATCCTGCAAGACATGCAGAAAAACATTCCGCACGCGATCCTTGTCGTTTACACCGAGAACGGTCCGATGGTTCTGGACAACCAGATTAAGACCGTGACGCATGTTGATCGTATAGCGCACTATAAGCCGATCTTTTCGATCAACCGGGATTCATGGTGGTTGCACACCAAGCCACGCGGCAACATCACCGTCGTTGCTTCCTCTTCGCGCTAAGCGTGACATGACCTGATAAAAAATAGCCTGCTCATTTGCAGGCTTTTTTGTTTGTGGGCACGGGGGACTGATTAGAAGGCGGATTGACCGCGGATGGCTGTTAGAAGATCCGGGGCCACACCATCACTGGCGCGTCGCTGAAAATAATCGAGGGCTGAATCGAGCGTGGCAAAGACATAGGATTCTTCCAATTCCTCACGGCACCACTGATCATAGGGTGTGTTCAGGAAAGCCGGGGTCACCCCGCGGTTGGACACATAGACAATATGGTTGTCCTCTCCCCGAACCTCGACATAGACGCCGGGGCCGCGCAGAGGCTCACGGTAGAAAACCTTGCAAGGCGAGGCTGCCTGATTGGCTGCGCGCCAATTTTTAGCCTTTTTAGCCCTGTTGTTTTCAAAAAATCCAAACATTACAATCTGTTATCCTAATGTATCTTATGTAAATATAATACCCGATTTCCGTGGCATTGCGCAAATTTGACCAAACTTCTGAAATGTTTGCCTTAGAGCAGCCTCAGGGTCTATATAGGGTCATGCGTATAATCATTGCCATATTCCTGATCCTGGGGTCAATCCTGAGCATTGGCCCGGCCATGGCGGCCAAGCCCGTCCGGGAAGCCCCTGTCAGCGGTCTAGCCAAATGGCCTGATTTTGCCAAGCGACAATCCACCTCGCTCCAGGCCCTCACCTTATGCGAACAGAACAAACAATCCTGCGCCTCGCCGGAAGTTGAACGCTGGGCCGGGCTCATCGACAATCTACGCGGTCAAAATCATTTGCGGCAAATCATCACCGTCAACAAATGGTTCAACCGCCTGCCCTATAAATATGATGAGTATGCCTATAACACGCTCGATTACTGGGCCGACACATCGGAGCTTTTGCTCAAGCGCGGCGATTGTGAAGATTTCGCCCTGTCAAAATATTACACGTTGCGTCAGCTTGGCTTTACACCGGAGCAACTTAAAGTCACCGTCGTCTATGATAAGGATAGTTTTTCCAATCATGCCGTGCTGATGGTCTATATCGATGGCACGCGGTACATGATGGATATCAACGGTGATTCAACCGATCCCACGCCAATGGAAACGCGTTATCGTTCTCTTTATAGTTTCAACGAACAGACGGCGTGGTATTACTAGCCCTGGATATTAAACAAGGAGTTCTTCTGTGTTTGTACTAAAATCCACACTGCCTGCCATCGCCTTTTCTCTCGCTTCTTCTCTTTCAGCCACGGCCGCTGGCAACATAGAACTCTTTGAATCGGATGACGGCATGCCCCTTATCCGCCCCACCTGTAAAGCCAACGAACAATATATTTATCAGTCATGGATGCCGCCACTAGATCAGAAGGTGACGATGTATGATTGCGCAAAGAAAGAATCTTTTGTGTATACATGTTCACAGCTTTTAATGGCATGGAGTTTTGTAAACAATAAAAGCGAACCGCACCTTGAATCCAACGCGATCCACTATGCCAAGGCCATGCAAAATAATTGCGAGGATGAATATTTCCCCAAAATGAAGTTATGGCAGGAATGGAAAGCGGAAACGCGTCCTGAAGCCGCGCCGTAACTTTCTCAACCGCCGCCAAGTTCTATGTAAGATAATTTCCCGTCATTGTTCTGGTCGAGCATGAG
>CAZUYV010000248.1:2529-2926 GCA_964624435.1 uncultured Micavibrio sp.
GCCCTTCTTCGCCTCTTCTTTTACCTGTTCCCGCTCGACAGGATCGGGCGAAGCCTTGTAAGACACATAGTTTTTGAATTCATCATAACTGATGAACATATCCTGATTGATATCGGCCTTTTCAAACGGACCCGCGACCGGCGGTGTGGGCCTATCAGACGCACAGGCATGGAGAGCAAGCACGCAAAAAGCAGAAAGAATAATCTTTGTATTTTTTTGCACGAATCTCTCCTTATGATCTATTCGACAGTCGCGATGCGCAGAACGTTGGTTGAACCAGGTTGACCGAACGGAACACCCGCTGTCAGAACAATGCGTTCACCCGATTTAGCGAGGCCTTTTTCCTTAGCCAGTTTCGTTGCCCATTCCACAGTTTCAGCAAACGAATTTATCACCG